>JACMIM010000593.1 GCA_014381165.1 Roseiflexaceae bacterium | reverse complement strand
GGAAATATCTTTCTACCCCAAAAAGATTGGAGTTACGCAGTGCCCCAAGCGCCTTCATTTCACCCGCGGCGGGCAACCAAATACCACATAATTGTTTCGTTTTTTGGTGCGTTGCACCAAACAACGAAACAATGATGAGGTATTTGCTTGCCCGCCGCAGGTGAAATGAAGGCTCTTGGGCAACTGCGTAACTCCTATCTTATTCTGGTAGAAAGATATTTCCTTGGCAACTCCTTCAAGCGGCGCGCTCGGCGATGCGCCGGTTGTCGCTGCGATCGCTCCTGCGCTGCTCGTAGCCCTACAAGCCGCCGTGTTCATGGTTTCGGCGGAGGCGCGCGTGATCTCGCCGCTGCTGCCGGCGATCGCGGGCGATTTCGCCATCAGCATCCCGCAGGCTGGTATTCTGGTGACGGCGTATACATTACCCTATGGCCTGTTCCAGCTTGTGTACGGGCCGCTGGCCGATCGCTTTCCGCGCCAGCGCGTGATGGGCTTTGCATTAAGCCTGTTTGCAATCGGCACGCTGCTCAGTGGGGTCGCGCCCAACATGCCGCTGCTGACGCTTTTGCGCTTTCTAAGCGGCGCGGCGGCGGCAGGCGTGATCCCAATCGCACTGGCGTATGTGGGCGATTCGATCGCGTATGATAAGCGCCAGGCTGTGCTTGCGCAAGTCATCGGCATTGCTGCACTTGGCGGCGTGTTGTCCTCGGCGCTGGGCGGCGTGGTGGCACAGTGGATCAATTGGCGCGCATTGTTTCTGCTGTACGGTGTGATCGCCATGCTGGTCGGTGCGGTGCTCTTGCGATTGCCAGTGCAGCGCGCCGCCAGCAAGGCCGCGCGTTCTGGCGGCATGCTTGGCCCCTATCGCGCCATTTTTGCCGCAGCAGGCCGGCGAGCCTGGGAATTGTACGGGCTGGTCTGCTTTGAGGGCTTTGCGGCTTTTAGCACGTTTACCTTTCTCGGCGCGTTTCTGTTCGAGCGCTATGGCTTCGACTATGGCGTTATTGGCCTGCTGCTGATGCTGAATGGCGTTGGCAACCTGCTGGCCTCGCGCTGGATTGGTCGGCTCGTCAGGCGGCTAGGCGAGCGCGGCATGCTGCTGCTCGGCGGTACGCTGATGACGTTTGCTTACCTGATTGTCTGGCTCCAGCCCGTGCTGCTGTTCTTTCCGCTGGCCATGCTGGTAAGTGGCGCTGGCTTCGCAATTGCCCACTCGACATTGCAGGCCCGCGCGACAGAGCTTGTGCCAACGCTGCGCGGCACGGCAGTGGCGCTGTTCGCCTTCTCGCTGTTTTTTGGCGCGTCGCTTGGCACGATCGCGGCTGGCTATGGTATCGAACGGCTGGGCTACGTGCCAGTTATCTTGGCCTCGGCGGCGCTGCTCGGCCTGTTTACGCTGGTGGCTGGACGGAAGGCTAGAGCTGCTGCGTGACGCGGTCACGCGCTCACGTCGCCGGCTGTGATCGTGTGCAGCACGCCATCGTCGCTTTGCAGTCGCAGCGCACCATCGGGCAGCACATCTAGCGCTATGCCGGTACGTGTGCCGGTGGGAGTTTGCACGCTTACACGCTGCCCAGGTGTGGTCAGCCGCACCCGCCAGGCTTCGAACAGCGCCATGCGCCGGCCAAGCTGAAGTTCGCGGTAGCGTGTGTCGAGCCGAGTGAGCAATGCCGCCAGCAACGCTGCCCGCTCGACCACGCGCCCAGTCGCCGCCTGTAGGCTGGTTGCCGATTCGCCGAGATCGCGCCCGTCAACCACACCAGCGGGCGACCAAGT
>JACMIM010000592.1 GCA_014381165.1 Roseiflexaceae bacterium | reverse complement strand
TCTGGGGCGCGTTGGCGGCCTGCGGGTTTAACGCGCTGCGTCGTTGGTGCCGTCGGCAGGCGTGCCCACCACGGTGCTGGCGGCGGAGGCCCGTGTCGCCACGAGGTCGCCGCCCTCGGCCATAGCGGTTGCGGCGACGTTACGCCCGCTGGAAAGCTGCGCGGCGATTTGGCTGGGAATGCCCTGGGCCAGCGTGGTGGCCCCGGCCTGCTGGAATGCGCTGCGCAGGTAGTCGGCGGTATCGTGCTCGACCAGCGCGACCAGCGCCGAGCTGCTGGGGGTGAGCGCATTGCCGATCTGCTTCAGCTGATCGTCGGGGATGCCGCTGTCGATCAGTGCGCCGCCAAGCCCGCCGATCAGCGCGCCGGTGGCACCGCCGATCAGTACGCCGATCGGGCCGCCGAAAATGCCGATCGCCGCGCCCAGTGCCGCGCCGGTGCCGGCACCAAAGCCCACGCCAATGTCGTCGCGCTCGTCGATGTGCAGCCGCCCGTGCTCATCGCGCCGCACCACCGCCGCGTCCTTGATATTGCCCAGATGCTCGCGGCTGGATTCGGCCAGTGTGGACAGCGCGGTGTCAGCGCCCTGCTCCGTGCTGAAGGCCGCGACGATTAGTTCAACCTGCGTGTCGCTCATGTGGTTTCCTTTCCAGTTTTGCCTGCGTGCTGCTGCTTTCATTATAGCGCCACAGGGCCGTGTCAACGTCTGATTGTCATCCGCAGATGACACAGATTTCACAGATTGTTTTCCGGAATCTATGGAATCTGCGTCATCTGCGGATAATTTTTCACGCTTCAGCGACGTTGACATGACCCTGATAGCGCCATCTAGCGCTTGAAAAACATCAAACAATATTATATGATACGTGGAATAATCTTCGAGCGAACACAGTTAAGACTGCGAGCTTTGCGATGATGCAGCTCTACACAATGCGTGTAGGGCTTTTTGCAGCATAGCGGTCCAGAAAGGCGCGGCATGCAGATCGATTCGCCCACCCAGCCGCACGGCGATCCATTTGCCTTTTATCAGCTGAATACCAGCTACGACGAAATGTTCGCGCAGCCTGGAGATGCGCGCCCACAGTATCAGGCGCTGCATCGCCGCCTGCTCGAGCTGTCGAATCAGGAGCTGCGCCGCCGCGAGCAGGCCGCCGAACTGAGCTTTCTCAACCAGGGTATTACCTTTACGGTGTACGGGCGCGAGGAAGGCACCGAGCGGATTATTCCGCACGATCTGCTGCCGCGCATTCTCACCGGCGGGGAATGGGACGTGATCGAGCGCGGGCTGGTGCAACGTATCACCGCGCTCAATCACTTTCTGCACGATATCTACCACGATGGGCGCATCCTGGCCGCTGGCCTGGTGCCACGCCAGCTTGTGTACACATGCCGCCATTATCGGCGCGAGATGCGCGGCGTGCAGGTGCCGCAAAATATCTATGTTTCGGTGGTTGGCACCGATCTGGTGCGCCTGCCGGACGGCCAGTTCGCGGTGCTGGAGGATAATTTGCGCGTGCCGAGCGGCGTCTCGTATATGATCGCCAACCGCCAGGTGCTGCGGCGGGTGTTCCCCACGCTGTTCCAAAACTATGGCGTGCGCCCGATCGATTCGTATGGTCAGGCGCTGCTGCTGACCCTGCGCGCACTGGCTCCCCACCGCGCCGATCCGACGATCGTGCTGCTGACGCCGGGGCCGTTCAACTCGGCCTATTTCGAACATACCTTTCTCGCTCGCCAGATGGGCATCGAGCTGGTCGAAGGGCGCGACCTGCTGGTTCACGATAATACGGTGTTTATGCGTACCACCGATGGCTTGCGTCGGGTTGACGTAATCTATCGCCGTATCGACGATGATTTTCTCGACCCACTGGCCTTCCGCCCCGATTCGGCGCTTGGTGTGGCTGGCCTGTTCAATGCCTACCGCGCTGGCAGTGTGGCGATCGCCAACAGCATTGGCACTGGTGTTGCCGACGACAAGGCACTGTACGCCTACGTTCCGGCGATCATCCGCTATTACCTGGACGAAGAGCCAATTTTGCCAAATATCGAAACCTACCTGCTGACCGACGATAGCCAGCGCCGCTATGTGTTGGAAAACCTCGACAAGCTGGTGGTCAAGGCGGTGGGTGAATCTGGTGGCTATGGCATGCTGATCGGCCCGCATAGCACTGCCGAGGAGCGTGAGCAGTTCCGCCAGCGCATTCTGGATGAGCCGCGTAACTACATTGCCCAGCCCACGCTGGCGCTTTCGCAGGCCCCCTGTTTTATTGATGGCCAGTTCGAGGCCCGCCACGTCGATCTGCGGCCCTACATGCTGTTTGGCGCAAAACCCATCCTGATGCCGGGTGGGCTGACCCGCGTGGCGCTGCGCCGTGGCTCGCTGGTGGTCAACTCCTCGCAGGGCGGCGGCAGCAAAGATACCTGGGTGGTGGAC
>JACMIM010000071.1 GCA_014381165.1 Roseiflexaceae bacterium | reverse complement strand
ATCGGCCAGATCGAACAGCTCTATCAGTCGCTGGTGTGACACCTGCGGCGGGCGAATAGCATCTATAGCAATCCTATTAGATTAGGAGTTACGCAGTTGCCCAAGCGTTTTCATTTCGCCTGCGGCGGGCAAGGAAATAAGTCCAGGACTTTCGCTTTAAACGCCTTTTTCGCCTGCGGCGGGCAAGGAATTGATTTTCTCGTGGCAATTTGTTGCACTATAGTGCAACAAATTGCCACGAGAAGAGCGAATTTTGATAGCAAGCGAAAGTCCTGTAAGTGATAATTGTTTCGCTGTTTGGTGCGTTGCACCAAACAGCGAAACAAAAAAAGATAGTTTTCAATGCTGCCGCAGGCCAAACCCGTCAACTGCGGAAGTCCCATAGATTAGCAAAAAGCGGAGGGGGATTTTCTCGGGGGCTGAAGCCCACATCCCCGCTTTGCGCTCACGCGCATGTGTAGCACAAGAAGGAACACAACCAATGCAACGCTCAGATGGTCGCACGGCGGACGTGCTGCGGACAGTGCGGATCACACGCGACGCCTTTGGCTTTGGCGAAGGCGTCGCGCTGTTCGAGCAGGGCGGCACGCGCGTGCTGTGCGCGGCAAGCGTCGAGCCGGGTGTACCATCCTGGCTGCGCGGCCAGGGCCAAGGCTGGGTTACGGGCGAGTATGCCCTGCTGCCACGCGCCACCAACACCCGCAACCGGCGCGAGCGCAACGGGGCATCTGGCCGCACCCAAGAAATTCAGCGCCTGATTGGCCGCGCGCTGCGGGTCGCAGTCGATCTGCGGGCGCTTGGCGACCATACAATTACCGTCGACTGTGATGTGCTCCAGGCCGATGGCGGCACCCGCTGCGCATCGATCACCGGCGGGTATGTGGCGCTTGCATTGGCCTGTCATCGTATGATCGAGCGCGGCATGCTTGAGCACAGCCCGATCACGCAAGCAGTGGCCGCGATCAGCTGCGGTTACCTGCACGGCGCGGCGCTGCTCGATCTAGATTATAGCGAGGATAGTGCCGCCGACATGGACTGCAATGTGGTGCAAACCGATTCCGGCGGGATTGTGGAGGTGCAATGCACCGCCGAGAAGCGCGCGATCTCACGCGATGAACTAGATGTGCTACTCGATCTCGCCACCGGCGGCATCTCCCAGCTATTCGCCGCCCAGCGCACTGCACTCGGGCAACCCTAGCGCGTTTCCCGCGGCGCTGAAACGCCGGGCTAGTGGATTCTTTGTCCTTTGTCCTTTGTCCTTTGTCCTTTGTCCTTTGTTCTTTGTTCTTTGTTCTTTGTTCTTTGTTCTCATCCTTCGCTCATATACTCCTGCCAGTGCCAGCACGATATGCTATAATATGCCCCATCACCCACCGCATTATTTTTGTTGGCAGCGTTGTGCGCGGGCCGGGTAGGGCGCACTGACGCCGGGGAGTCTGGTGATGCTCGAAGAGTACCAACGCGATGAAGCGCTTTTATATTTTCAACGGGGCCTTGTACTTGAGCGCTCACATCGTGTCGAAGAAGCTGTCGCAGCATACCGCCGAGCAATTGCCCGTAACCCTCATCTGCGTGAGGCCCACGATGCGCTCGGCTACTACTATCAGCGCTATGGCCTGATGGCCAAGGCGGTCGAAGAGTTCCGTGTTGTCGCCAACCTCGAAGATGATTTCCTTTCGCACTTCAACCTTGGCTATGCCCTGCTTGAGATGGGCCGCCACGAACCCGCGCTCGCCGCGTTCAGCCGCTGCCTCGAACTGCTCCCCGACGATCCGGCAACCCACTATGAGGTCGCCTTTCTGCAATTTCTACGCGCCGATTACCTCACTGCGATCGCGCACCTGCACAAAGCCCTACTGGTCTACCGCGAAGACTGGGAGATTTACAAATTGCTCGGGCGCTGCATGCTGCGCCTCGGACGCTTCGACGATGCCCAGGCAGCCTTTACACAGGCGCAGACGTATGCCGTGCGACCAGCGGCGCGCAGCGAGATCGCGACCTTACTGGCCTCGGTAACACGTCTGCGCGACACAGGCGAGTTCACTGGGGTCAAGCGGCGGCTCTACGCCGAGCATGGGGTGGTGTACCTTGGATCAGCTCAAGATGATGGTCTGACGTTGAGCGAGGCGGAAGAGTACCACTTCACCTACCCCGACATCGCCACCACGCTGCGTCGGCTTGCCCAGCTTGTGCGTGGCTGTGGCTGGCATTTCACCTGTGTGACCGCAGCGGATCGGCTCGCTGCGCCGCTCGCTTCGGCGATCGCCCAGCTGCTTGACCTCGCGGAGTGTGGTGCCGAAGCGCTGCCAGCGCATGCGCGGCCACTGATTGTGATGGCGGTGGGGCGGGAATATGAACTGCTGGATGTAGCCCGTGAGCGAACTGGCGGTACAGCGGTGAGTTTTTGCCTTGGCCTCAATTGGCTACGGCATAGCCAGAATCTGCCAGAGATCAGCGGCATGCTGGTGCGTGGCGCGTGCAGTGTGCCCTGGGAGCCGGAGTTGCGCCGCCTACGTGCCGTTGGCGCGCCGCCCGCGCAAATACAGCGCTGCCTACAGATCGCCGCTGCGCAGATCGCCGCCGCCGCCGATGATATTGCCGAGGACGCCACGCTCGACGCTCAGGTGCAGTTCTACACCCAACAGCATACCAACTTGCGCTTTGCCTAGCAGCTACACAATCACCGCCAAGCTATATTCCTCAAGAAACTGCTGAAGTTCTGGACTGTCCGGCACGGCCAGAATTTGCGTGTTGCCCTGGCTACGCAACACAAATTCGAAGGCGCTGGCCTGCCCAGTTGGCCCACTATAGACTGCATGCTCGAACACTGGCATCTCCAGATTCCACCCACCCCGTAGCTGCGCACGTAGCAGCGCCAACCGCTCTGTTGCAAAAAGCGCCATCCTGTTGATCCTTTACGTATCGCAAGCGGCCTGGCAGGGCCTTGCCTTTCCAAACCTGGAATGAGACAAAGCCCCTAAGCCTCGCAGGACGAAAACCTACAGAGCGTAGCAGCCAAATGTTAGCAACAGGTTATCGAGGTGTTAAAAATGGCAGCGCTAGCGTGGCACGAAGTCGGTGTCGGCGCTGATCTCGCGCACAAATGCCGCGATCAGGCGCGCGGCGTTCTGCACATCCTCAAGCGCGATCATCTCGCTTGGCGAGTGCATGTAGCGGTTGGGGATTGAAATCAAGCCACACGCCACGCCGGCGCGAATCAGGTTGATCGCGTCGGCGTCGGTACCAGTGCGGCCGGGGCTAATCGTGATGGTATGGGGAATCTGCTCACGCTCGGCGATCGCCACGAGCATTTCGAATACCACTGGGCTGACCGCAGAGCCGCGATCGAGCACAGGGCCACCACCAAGCTTCACATCGCCACCACGATGCTTGTCGGAACCAGGCGAATCGGTGGCATGCGTGACATCGACCACAATTGCCACCTGGGGATCAAAGCCATACGCAGCTGTGTAGGCCCCGGCGAACGTTATCTCCTCCTGGCTGGTGGCCACAGCAGCAACAGTTGCGCTGGGCCGGTCGGCCGCCAGCAACCGCAGTGCCTCCAGCACAGTAAACGCGCCGATACGATTATCAAGCCCGCGCGAGGCGATCCGGCCGTGCGGTAGCTCATACACCGGCCCGTCGATCACGCCGACAGTACCCACGCGCAGCCGCTCGTTGGCCTCGGCGCGGCTCTTGACGCCAATGTCGATCCAGAGATCCTCGATCTTGCTAACCCGCTCGCGCTCATCGGGCTTCATCAGGTGAATGGCTTTTTTGCCAATCACGCCGATCAGCTCGCCGCTTCGCCCAAGCAGCCGCACCCGCTGGCCGACCAGCACCTGTGAATCCCAGCCACCAATGCTCGAGAAATACAGGTAGCCGTCGTCGTCGATATAGCTGACCATAAGGCCGATCTCATCGATGTGGCCGGCCAGCATTACGCGCGGTGCGCCGCCCTGGAGCACCGCGAACGAGCTACCGCGCACATCGGCGTAGGTGGTGTCGGCGAAGCGCCCGGCCTCCTCGCGCCAAAGCCGCCCCGCCGCCGCCTCCTCGCTCGATGGACTGGGTGTGGCCAGCAACCGCTTCAGAAACGCGACTGATGTTTCTTCCATATGATGATCACTCCTTGGTGAATTAGCGGACAGTTTGGGCTGGTGGGCCTGCGTTGTTGGCGCGTAGCGCGCTGACGGTGAAGATCACACGGGCCTGATCAATCTGCTGGCGAGCCTCTTCAAGCCGCAGCACAGCGCGGTTGGCAACCTGGATGCGAAAACTACCATAGAATTCGAGCATATCATCCATGGCACTGCGCTCTTGGTCAAGCCCATCGAGATAGTGCGTGTGGGCGTCCCGCAGCTGCGGGGGCGGATTCAACTCGGCAATAATCGCGTGCGCGCCGTCGAACTGAGCACGCAGGTCGCGGGCGGCTGCGGCGTGGAGGACGGCGGAGTTGCCAAGCTTACTCGTGGTCTCGCGGTACGCATCGACGGCAGTACGCAGTCTTGTGCGCTCGCCGTCCACACCGCTTAAGTAGGCCAGCGTCTGGGCGTCACTCAAACTCTGTGAGCGCTGGTACAGAATTGGTATGGCGGTCGGCGCTGCTGTTGCAACGGGCACCGCCGCAACAACGGTGGGTACAGCGGGCGTAGTGGCGCGCACAATCGTCTCGCGGAGCAGCAGGTTGAGGCCAAGCGTGAACGCGAGCAGCAAAATCATCCCGGCTAGCACAACCTGCCAGGCCCGGCTCATCTCGCGGCGATTGCGCCGCATATTCACCCACCAACCCTCGCGTTCGTGCTGGCGCTCACGCGGCAACCCTGGCCCATCGATCGATGCTGGTGCCACCACTGGAGCGGGCGTATGCACGATCAAGCTGCGCGCTTCGAGCCAGGTTAGCCCTTGTTGAGCGCGCTGGTTGGCCGGGTCGAT
>JACMIM010000591.1 GCA_014381165.1 Roseiflexaceae bacterium | reverse complement strand
GTGGCGATTGTTATAGATAGGACTCCCTCAGTTGGCGGTTCTTGCCTGCGGCAGCATGGAAGACATATCTTTTTTGTTTCGGTTTTTGGCGCAAATCGCCAAAAACCGAAACAGAACCATACTTTTCCCTTGTCCGCCGCAGGCGAAGCGTGCATTTCGCAGCGCCAATCTAATCACTAAGACACCAAGACACCAAGGTCGTAATGACCTTGGTGTCTTAGTGTCTTAGTGGTGGAATTGTCGAGTAATCGCTAGACAGCTCCCACCAACTCTGGCGCAACCTCTAGTCTGTACAGTTTATAGCGCTGGCTAACGCCTCTAAGTGTGCGCTCGAACTGCTCGATTGGCTGCTCACGGGCCAGCAGAAACTGCACGCCGGGGTCTTCCGCCACCGCCTCGGAAAAGACGATATCGCCACCGCTGCTTTCGCCCTGGATGCGCGCCGCCACGTTCACCGTGGTACCAAAATAATCCAGCAGCTCATTGGCATTGACGGCGATACATGGCCCACGGTGCAGGCCGATCTTGACACGCAGCGCCGGATTGCCCTGGGCGATCTCACCCGCCGTAAACTCGCGCTGAATCGCCAGGGCCGCCGCCAGTGCCTCCTCGGACGAAGAAAACACCGCCATGACTGCGTCGCCGATCGTCTTGACCAGCGTGCCATTGCGCTCGGCGATACGCGCGCGCATCACCGTGAAGTGGTCGCGCACGCGCGCGTAGGCTGGCGCGTCGCCAATGGTATCGTAGATGCTGGTCGAGCCTTTGAGATCGCTGAACAGAAAAGTCAGGTTACGCACCGAGACGCCAACACCAGGGGCCAGCACTTCCGAGGAGAACAGCTGGCGGAATTCGGCCCAGGCGGTCACTTGCGCGGCGCTGGCGGCGTGGCGGCTCCAGGCGCGGTCTTCGACCACTACCTGCCGTGGCTGGTCGGTTCGGTTTGCGAGCCGCAGTCGGCACCAGCCTGCCCGCAGTTCGCTGGCACTGAGTTCGAATGAGTCTTCGTCGAGTAGTAGCGTCAGCTCGCTGGCCGCAGCTTCGGCGAGCGCGTTGATCTGCACGACACTACTGGCTGGTGGGCAGCGCACTCGGTACCTGCCGGGTGCGATCTGGAGCGCTACATCGCGTGTGCTACCGGCCGGCACCTGGATTTGCCCTAGAACGTGGCGGGTATTGGCCGGCCCGCCCACGCAGTACGAGATGTCGAGCGCCTCGCGCACACTTGGGCTGACACTGAACCGCAGTTCGACTGCCTCATCGAAATCGAGATCATAGTGAATATTGCAGGAGGGGCAATACACATCGTGGTGGAGATCTTGGAGCGTGCTGGCGCGCTGGCTGGCCCCGCGGCAGTGCGGGCAGATCACGTCCCATTCGAGATCCAGCAGGCCGGCGCGGGTGGCATACAGGCATAAACGCAGCACCGCCATTCGCTCGGTGCCCCAGCTATCACTCAGCCTGTACGGCTGCATCTTGATCACATCGGCGTCGTCGGCCTGGCGTATGTGCGCGCCAAGCAGCGTAATCAGTTGGTCGTCAAGCTGTAGCTCGTGGAGCCGCACCAGGCCCGCCGCCAAGCGTGCGGCGTTGAAGCGCGGCGGCTGTGGCGGCGGTAAAACCTTGACGCCTTCGACTGCTAGCCGATCGAGTTGGCGGTACACACGCATCAGATCGCGCATCATCTTGCGCCCGACAACAAACTGCGAGGCCAGCCAGCCAGCGGCATTTCGATTGACCAGCCGCACGCGAACATCGACACGGGTTTGCCCGTGCTCTACCCCAAGTGTGGTTGCTACGCTGATGCGCTCGATCGGTATTGGCGGGGCAAAGACCCGTTCGACCTCGTGCCACTGCTCGAAAACCCATTGGAAGGGCAGCTCGCGCCAGGAAACTGGCACGCCGAAATAGTTGGAGGAGATCACGCGCGAGAAGTTTTCGCCTGGTTCAACCTGCTGCGAGGCGGGCAGCCCAACCAGCCGATTAACCCGGCTCGTATCAGACAGCAGCGGCCAGAGCTGCTCGACCGTGGCGTTCAAGACAAGCGTTTCGTGCAAATCGACCGTTCGTGCGGCCATGACAAAATCCTTCCCAGAAACCAACAGCTAGCTCTATTATAGAAAGCTGGGGGCCAATTGGAAGGCACGAATGATTACAGTTGTGTGAGTTAAAGGGATCATAGTGTGATCAAGCCAAGCCGCGAGCCGCGATGAACGGCCTCGGTGCGGTTTGCAGCACCCAGCTTGGCGTAGACCGAAGAGATGTGGAACTTGACGGTGTGCTCACTGATCGCCAGAGTGCCGGCGATCATCTTGTTCGAAAGGCCCTGGCTGACCAGCTGAAGCACCTCGTGCTCGCGCCCAGTCAAGGCATCGACCGGTCGCTCGTCAAGCGAAGCCATGACTGGCCGGGCCTCGATCACACGTTGAGCCAGCGAGATCGGCAGGACTACTGCGCCCTGCGCCACGGCCTCGACTGTCGCCGCCAACTCGGCTGGAACCGCATCCTGTGAGACCAGACCCCACCCACGCAACGGCAGGCTGCGCAGCGCCCCGATCGCCCGAACGTCCTCGGAAATCAGCACAAGGCCCAGAGCGCGGTCGTGGGCGCTCAACTGTTGAGCGGCATCGGGCAGCAGCGCGTCATCGCCGAGCAGCAGCACATCCACCGCAGCCAGGTCGAGGACGCGGGCAAACGAAGCCGCCTCGCCCACCACCTCAATCGCCGATGGCCCAAGCAGTGCGCGCAGCCCCGCGCGGAGCGCAAGCGTTGGCGCAACGATCAAAACTTGTGTCATAAAACTCCATTTTCCTTAGTTGGCGGCTTCGCCGCCAACTAAGGAAAAAGAAATAGGACTTATGCAGTTGGCGACTTCAGCCTGCGGCAGCATGGAACATCTATCTTTTTTTGTTTCATTGTTTGGTGCTTTGCACCAAACAATGAAACAGGTATCGCGTATTTCCTTGCACGCCGCCTGCGAAATGAAAGCGCTTGGGCAACTACGTAACTTCTAAGCGATTCGGGGGCTTTCAGCCCCCGAAGCCCCAAGTGCGAACAAACTACAGCGCAGTGGTTCGCGAAAGCGCGATCTCCAGCGCCTGCATCTCGCCGCCGCGCAGCATTCGTACTGCCAGCCGCTCGCCGCCAATGTTTGCCAGCGCATCGCGCAGCGCGACCGGATCGGTTGTGGCTGCGCCATTTAGCTCCAGCAGTACATCGCCAACCATGAGGCCACCGCGTTCAGCCAGCGAGCCTTCGGCTATACCAGCAACAAGCAGGCCGTAGAAACGCTTCTGCTCAGATCGCAGCTCGACCTGCTGCACCTGCACGCCAAGTGTCACCGGCTGGCGGTCGGCTGCGCCATCGGCCCAGGCCTCGGCCACATGCATCGGAATGGCCACCGAGAGATCGCCGCCAAAGATCATGGCATTGATACCAACCACCTCGCCGCGCGCGTTGAGCAGCGGCCCGCCCGAGTTGCCGGGGGCCAGGCGCACATCAGAGCGAATGTACTGGGCGGTGCGTCCAGCTGGGCTGACCACCAATTCACCCATGCCGCTGACCAGGCCCATCGTGACCACGCCTTTTTGGCCCCATGGGTGGCCGATCGCCACCACCAGCTCGCCAACCCGCAGCCGCGCCGAATCGGCGGCTGGGATGGTCGGCAGACCGTGGGCGTTGACGCGCAGCACCGCCAGATCAAGTGTCTGGTTGCGGGCCACCACATCCGCAGTGTGCGTGGTGCCGTCGGCAAGCTGCACTTCGGCCCGCTGTGCCGCGCCCACCACATGCTGGTTGGTCAGAATCTCACCATCGGCGCGCCAGACGAACCCAGCGCCGCCGCCACGGCCTTCGACCCGCACCTGCACCACGCTCGCCGCCGCCCGCTGCGCGATCTCGGCCAGCGTCAGCGACAGATCGGCGGGCAGGTACACCGGCGTAAAACTACCTGTCTGGATCATAGCAGCCCTCTCCATCTATAGCAATCCTAGCGGATTGCCAAAAAAGCTGAGGGAGATTTTCTCGGGGGCGCAGCCCCCAAACCCCCGCTTTGCGCTTCGCGCGTTCGTGACTCACACCGGATTGCTACGTGTCTCTTTGTCTGGGCACGGGATGCCGTGCCCTGACGCCCTGTGCGACACAGACTACGCCCGTGTGCCCAAGGTCACTTGCACGGTGGTCAGTGTGCTGCCACGAATGACCTCTAGTGGCAGCGCGCGGCCAACCCGGTCGCCGCCAAGCAGTCCCTGTAGCTCGTCCGTGTCAGTGACCGTCTGGCCGTCGAAGCTGACCACGATATCGCCGACCAGCAGACCGGCCTGCTGGGCTGGGCTGTTGTCCTCCACCTGCACAATCAGCAGGCCGCGCTCCTGGGTGCGCCCGGCACGTTGAGCCGTTGGGATCGGCACGGGCTGGCTGCTCACGCCCAAGAAGCCGCGCTTGATCTGGCCGTGGTTGCCGATTGTCTCGGCCACCTGCCAGGCGAGATCGGCTGGGATGCCAAGCGCGACACCGCTAGCTAGGCCGGTGGTGGTGATACCGATCACCGCGCCGCTAGCGTCGATCATGGCTCCACCTGAGAAGCCTGGGTAGGGCGTAGCGTCAGTTTGAATGTAGCGCTCCAGCATGGCACCGCGCCGCGAGCGCACCGGGCCGCCGATTGCGCTGGCCACACCCAGGCTCGCTTGCACGCCACCCGCCGAGGGCCGCCCGACCAGCAGCAGCATTTGGCCAACGCGGGCGGGAGCCTGCGCGGCTGTCGCCGGGTCGATGTTCAGATCCGCGACCCGCAGCACCGCAAGATCGGTCGCAGGATCGCGCCCAACCAGCTGGGCGGCCAGCGTGCGGCCGTCGTGGGTCTCGATGGTCAGATCGCTGTCGCGCTCAAGCACATGGTCGGCGGTCAACACCAGCTGCGGCGCGAACACCACGCCGGTGGCGGGCTGGCGCTGGCGGCCGTTCACTTGCACAAGCGCTGGGGCCGCCTTCTCGACGGCGTCGGCTAGCTGATTTGAAAAGGCAGAAAGCAGATGAGTTTCGGGGGTCGTCATGATCGTCTCCTTGCGTACATTGGTACTACGCCAAGTATAGCCGTGCCACGCTACACGAACACTGGCAGTGTAGCTAGGAGCCGACCTGGAAGAATGGGGGGGATGGGCGGTCGTAGGATTAGGCAAGAATAGCCAAGGATCGATCAATCTATGTGAGGCTCGCATCGGTATACTGTGCAGAGCCGCTCCAGCGGAATACTATTAGGAGTTACGCGGTTGCCGAAGAGCTTGCGTTCCGCCTGCGGCGGGCAAGGAAATAATCATAACTGTTTCGTTTTTGGGGGCTTTCCACAAAAAAACGAAACAAAAAAGATAGTTTTTCCATGCTGCCGCAGGCTGAAGTCGCCAACTGCGTAAGTCCTAACTATATGAAGGGACTGATTCATGCGCTACAACAAACTGGGTTCGACTGGACTCTTTGTATCGGAGTTGTGTTTCGGCACCATGACCTTTCGCGGGGACACGTGGGTGGGCTTCGCGGCCGGGGGCGTGGCGCGGCTCGGAGACAAGGGCGC
>JACMIM010000590.1 GCA_014381165.1 Roseiflexaceae bacterium | reverse complement strand
CACGAAATGAGACGGTATGCGAGAACGCGGTGGTGGCTACTGTGCCCGCTGCGGCACACCAACGGCCTGCCCATAATCGCAGATTTCGCGCAGTGGGCAGCGCTCGCACTTCGGCGCGGCCCAAGTGCAAATGCGCTGGCCGTGGCGTAGCATGTTGTGGTGGAAGTTCCAAAGTAGATCGGCATCGGGCGGCAGCAGCCCTAGCAGCAGATCGTGGGCCAGTTCGGCGCTGGCGGAAGCTGGAATCAAGCCAATGCGCCCGCTGACTCGGTGGACGTGGGTGTCGACTGGCAGCAGTGGTACGTGGAAGCAGAACAACAGCACCAGTGTTGCGGTCTTCGGCCCTACACCAGGCAGCGAGGTCAGCCAGGCCATGGCTGCGTCCGGCGGCAGGTCGCCAAGAAAATCGATGCTGGCCGCGCCACGCTCGGCAATGATACGTTGAAGCACCGCCTTGATGCGCGGTGCCTTGACCTCGGGGTAGTTGGCCGGGGCGATCTCCTGGGCGATCTGTTCAGCGGGCGCAGCGGCGATCGCCTGCCAGGAGCCGAAGCGCGCCCACAGCTGCGTGAAAGCCTTTTCCTCGTTTGCGCCATTGGTGCGGTGCGAAAGGATGGTCGAGATCAGCTCGTGGAGCGGCTCGCGCCTGCGCGCCCACGGCCTGATGCCGTAAGTTTCGCCAAGCCTGTGGTAGACAGCTAGGGCGCGGGCGGTCTCGTTCGATTCCTGCTGCGTCATCATCGCCTCCTGTTTTTGGCAGAAGAGGCAACTGTTGTGCCGCAACCAAGGCGAAAGGCGGCATCGCCGCCTTTCGCCTCTCGTCTTTTGTCTACAAACGCTATTCGTTGAACAGACTGCCGAGTCCGCCGCTGTTGCCGCCGCCGCCGCCAGAGGCTGGCAGGAATGGCGCGATCGCCTTGGCTAGGTTCATCATTGGCATAGTTTGTAGCCAAACCCGGCCAGGCCCGCGCAGCGTCGAGAGGAACAGCCCCTCGCCGCCAAACAGGACGTTCTTGAAACCCTTTACCATCTCGACATCATACGAAACCGTTGGCTCGAACATGGCCACGCAGCCGGTGTCGCACTTCATCAGCTGGCCTGGCTCAAGCGTGTACTCGACAATCTCGCCGTCAAGTGAGACAAAGGCCACGCCAGGGCCGGTGAACTTCTGGAGAATAAAGCCCTCGCCGCCGAACAGGCCTGTGCCGAGGTTGCGCTTGAAGTGAATGTCGGTGGTCAGGGTTTTCTCGCCGCAGAGAAAGGCGTCTTTCTGCGCAATAATCTGCTGGCCAGGGCTAAGATGCACCGGCACGATCTTGCCAGGGAAATCCGCCGCAAACGAGATTAGCGCCTTGCCGCTTTGCGCGGTGTACTCGACCATGAACAGCGATTCGCCAGAGATAGCGCGCTTGAACATGCCGCCAAGCCCGCCGCGACCAGTGGTATTCATCACGATATTGCCGCTCATCCAGGCCAGGCTGCCGCTTTCCGAGAACACCGTCTCGCCTGGGTCGAGCTCCATGATCACCGCCTGCATGATCGTGCCGACGATCTTGTACTCCATGCCGGTGGTGCCACGGCCACGGGTGGCCACGTTCGGCTCTGGCAAGTCGAGTCGCTCGCCAAAGTTATTGCCGTAGGCGTAGTCTTCTGTCACAGCAGAACCTCCTGTCAGTTGTTAGGAGTTACGCAGTTGCTCAAAAGTTTTCATTTCGCCTGCGGCGGGCAGGGAAATAACTCATCATTGTTTCGTTTTGTGGTGCTTTGCATCGCAAAACGAAACAAAAGATGATGTTCCATGCTCCCGCAGGCCGAAGTCGCCAACTGCGTAAATCCTAGGTAGTATTACTCAACACGACGATAGACAGTGGACTGGGGTTGCAGTGGGACTAAACACGCGCCGTGCAGCCTGCGAAAGATGCAGGTTGCACAGTGCGTGTTGCGCTAGCTCGCCTTGGTCAAGGTGGCCAGGAACTCGACATTGGTGCGCGTCTTGGTCATACGTGTCAACACCAGTTCGGTGCCTTCGTTCTCGCCAAGCATGCTCACCATACGGCGCAGCGTCCAGACCTGGCGCATAGCGTCGCCCAGCAGCAGTTCCTCGCGGCGCGTACCCGAGCGCGTGATGTCGATCGCTGGGAAGATGCGCTTCTCGGCCAGCTTACGATCAAGGTGCAATTCCATGTTGCCGGTGCCCTTGAACTCCTCGTAGATGACATCGTCCATGCGCGAGCCGGTATCGACCAGGCAGGTGGCAATGATCGTGAGGCTGCCGCCATTCTCGATGTTGCGGGCAGCGCCGAAAAAGCGCTTGGGAGGGTAGAGAGCCACTGGATCGATACCGCCGGAAAGCGTGCGGCCTGAGGGCGGCATGTCCAGATTGTAGGCGCGTGCCAGGCGGGTAATCGAGTCCATCAGAATAACCACATCCTGGCCACCCTCGACCAGGCGCTTGGCGCGCTCCAGCGTCATCTCGGCGACCTTGGTATGGTCTTCGACCGGCTCGTCAAACGTCGAGCTGATCACCTCGCCGCGCACCGAGCGCTTCATGTCGGTGACCTCCTCAGGCCGCTCGCCGATCAGCAGCACCATCAGGTGGATGTCCTCGTGGTTGGCGGTGATGCCGTTGGCGATCGCCTTCAGCAGCAAGGTCTTGCCGGCCTTGGGCGGCGAAACGATCAAGCCGCGCTGGCCACGACCGACCGGCGCAACCAGATCGACCACGCGCGTGGCCAGGGTGTGCGGCTCAGTTTCCAGATTCAGCTGCTCATTGGGGAAAATTGGCGTGAGCTGATCGAACGACGGGCGGCGGCGTGCGGTTTCCGGATCGAGCGCGTTGATCTGCTCGACGCGCAGCAGCGAGTAGTAGCGCTCGCTTTCTTTGGGAGGACGAATCTGGCCCATCACGCGGTCGCCGGTGCGCAGCCCAAAGCGGCGAATCTGCGACTGCGAGACATACACATCGTCCGGGCCGGGCAGCATGCGCTCGGAGCGCAGAAAGCCGAAGCCGTCGGAAACAATATCCAGAATGCCATCGCTGAGCTGGTGGCCCTGCTCCTCGCTTTGCGCCTGCATCAGCTTCATGATCAGGTCTTGCTTCTTCATCCCGCTGATGCTTTGCACGTCGAGCTTGCGTGCGATCTCGCGCAGATCCGGCAGGGTCATATTTTCCAGGTCGATCATCGTGAACGGCTGGACGCGCTCGCCATCACGATTTTCACGCTCGTTGCTGCGTGGGCGGAACTCCTCACGTTCGACCGGGCGAACGCGGAAATCCTCGCCATTGGTGCGGGCGCGGAAGTCTTCGCGCGGGGGGCGGCTGTCCTCGCGGTCGACATTACGGGCGCGGGGCGCGTCCTCGCGGTCGGTATTCGTGGCGCGGGCGCGGAAGTCTTCGCGCGGGGGGCGGCTGTCCTCGCGGTCGAAGCTGCGAGCGCGGGGTGCGTCCTCGCGGGGCGGGCGGGGCAGTGCGGGTGCATCCGAGGGGGTGTTATGCCCATTCAGTTGCTCGCCGCGCTCGAGCAGTTCCCGCTGCTCGCCGCCATGCTGCTCAACACCTGCTTCGGCAACCTCACGCGGTGCGGCGCTGTCAGCCGCCGTCGCGGCTGCCGCTGGGTTGATCTTACGTAAACGTGGCACACCAAACTCCTCAATAGCGCAATCAGGCGCTGTTCAAACCAGTACAGGCATTGTGATCGAATACAACAGGCATTGTGAATGAATACTGTGCGGTACCACCAAACATGAGTGAAACGGACAGAGAGGCAGAAATAACGATTATCACCAACATGCGCACGAGGCCGGGCGCATGCGGAGACTTGAGTTGGCGAAACGACCGGTTTGCGGTCAATGCCCACATCAAAGCTTTTACCACCGGTGAGTAAATGAATTGTAAACGCGCTAGGGGGATCAATCCGTTAAAACTGATAGCACGGGGCGCACTACTATCACAAGCGGCGGAGGATGCACAGGCAACACTTCGCTGATGTATAGAGTATATCATAGGTGTCAAGAGTAAGTCAATGTTTGCTTGCATCGCGATGCTGCCCGAGCTTGAAATAAGTTGACAGTGGCTTTAGGAATGCCGTACAATGAGCATTGGTTGATGGTTATACGCGTGTCGGTTATAGCGTCCTGGCGGATTGACAGAAAAGTTAGGATGGGATTCTTCGGGGGTGTACCCCTAACCCCGCTTTGCACTACCATCGGGCATGCGTCTGCTAACAACTTATCAAGCTGATGGCGAGACCAAGGACTTTCATGAAAAAGCTGACAACAAACGAGATTCGCTCGACCTATCTGCGCTTCTTCGAGCAGCGCGGCCATACAATTGTTCCCAGTTCCTCGCTGATTCCGGCCAACGATCCGACTCTGCTGTTTGCTAACTCCGGCATGGTGCCGTTCAAAGATACGTTTCTGGGCCTCGAGCAGCGGCCGTATGTGCGCGCCACCAGTTCACAAAAGTGCCTGCGTGTTTCTGGCAAGCATAACGATCTTGAAGAGGTAGGCCCTTCGCCGCGTCATCAAACGTTCTTCGAGATGCTGGGCAATTTCTCCTTTGGCGATTATTTCAAGGACGTAGCGATCGAGATGGCCTGGGATTTACTGACCAAGGAGTTCGCGCTGCCGATCGATCGCCTGTGGTTCACTGTGTTCGGCGGCAACAATGTGATTGGCCCCGACGAAGAGGCCGAGCAGCTATGGCAGAAGGTCGGGGCCGCACCCGAGCGCATCCTGCGCTTTGGTGAAAGCGAAAACTTCTGGGTCATGGGCGATACAGGGCCATGCGGGCCTTGCTCCGAGATCACCTTCTACCTTGGTGATGATATCAGCAAGATGAGCGCCGCCGGTGTGAATAGCGACGATCCAGATTATGTCGAAATCTGGAACAATGTGTTCATGCAGTTCGACCGCGCCAGCATGCAGCCACTGCCGCGTCGCTCGATCGACACAGGCATGGGCCTCGAACGAATGGCCATGGCTATGCAGGGCGTCAAATCGACCTATGAGACCGACGCCTTTGTGACGATTATCGAAAAGATTATGGCCCTGCGCGGCAGCGACGAACAACACTACCACGATAATTTCGTGGCCTACCGTGCCGCCGCCGATCACGCCCGCTCGGTGGCGTTCCTGATCGCCGATGGCATTCAGCCCGGCAATACTGGCCGCAACTATGTGCTGCGCCGCCTGTTGCGCCGTGCCGTCTACATGGGCCGCACAATTGGTTTTGAGCAGCCCTTTCTGGCCGAGGTGGTCGATACAGTGATCGGCCAGATGGGCGCACACTACAAGGAATTGAACACTCGCCGGGCGCTGATTCTGGAAGCGACCGACACCGAGGAGCGCCAATTTTTGCGCACACTCAACGGCGGCATGTCGCGCCTGAACGTGGTGATCGAGCAGACGCGCGCCAGTGGCAGCGCCACCATCGCCGGTGTGGACGCCTTTACGCTCAAGGACACCTTTGGCTTTCCGCTTGACCTGACCGGGCGCATCGCCGCCGAACAGGGCATGCTGGTAGATGAAAGCGGCTATGAGCGCGAGATGAATGCCCAGCGTACACGCGGGCGGCAGGCGACTCAATTCAAGCGCGGCGCGGATGTCGAGGTCTGGGCCGATCAGGAGCTGCCGGCCAGCGAGTTCAGCGGCTATGAGGCTGTGGCCGACCAGGGCCGCGTGCTCGCGATGGTTGTCGGCGGCGATGTGCTTTCGCGCGTCGAGGCCGGCCAGCAGGTGCAGATCGTGCTGCATCGCACGCCGTTCTATGCCGAAAGCGGCGGCCAGGTCGGCGACATTGGTGAACTGATCGGCCCCGCTGGCCGGGTCGAGGTGACTGACACGCAGCGGCCGATTCCGGGTGTGATCGTCCATCATGGCACAGTCGCCGAGGGCGAGATCTTCTTCCCCGGCGGCGCGCGCTTCCGCGTCGACGATGTCCAGAAACGCGCCATCGATGTGTTCGCGCATGTCGGTGAGCTTGTCTCAGGCTCGGCCAAGGTCGGCGACGTGGCGGAGCTGAAGATCGATCGCGTCCGTCGCGCTAAGATCCGCGCCAACCATTCGGCGACCCACTTGCTGCATGCGGCCCTGCGCAACCGGCTGGGCAAGCACGTCACGCAGAAGGGTTCGCTGGTCGAGGCGGACTATTTCAGGTTCGATTTT
>JACMIM010000589.1 GCA_014381165.1 Roseiflexaceae bacterium | reverse complement strand
CCGAGCAGGCTGCCGCGCACTGGCATGAACCAGACGCAGGGATGTGGGAGGCGCGCGACCAGGCGCGGCAGTATCTTTCATCCAAAGTGCTGTGTTGGGTGGCGCTTGATCGCGCGGTGCGGCTTGCCCCACAGCTTGGCGAACACGCTAATGTGACCAGCTGGCAGCCTGCCCGTGATGCCATTCGGCAGGCGATCCTGGAGCAGGGCTGGAACGACGCGGTGGGTGCCTATACCGGCGCGTTTGGTTCCGATCAGCTCGACGCCTCGGTACTGCTGATGCCGCTGGTCGAGTTTCTTCCCGCAACCGACCAACGCATGCGCGCAACAATCGATCTGATTGCGCGTGAACTAGCGGCAGATGGCCTGGTGCATCGCTGGGCAGGCGACACCAACGGCTTTCTGCTCTGCACCTACTGGCTAGTGGAGTGCCTGGCGCGTGCCGGGGAATGGCCACGCGCCAACGATCTGTTCGAGCAAACGACGGCCTGCGCAAACGACCTTGGATTGCTGGCCGAGATGGCCGATCAACGCGGCACACTGTGGGGGAATTATCCGCAAGCATTCTCGCATGTCGGGCTGATCAATGCGGCCTGGACTCTCACGCAGACGCAGCCAAAAAAGTGTAACAGTAACGGCAGCGCGTGAAGCTGCCACGTATTTGGAGAGGGAGAACGACCATGATCGGCAAGCTTCAGGACAAAGTCGCACTGATTACTGGCTCGGACTCGGGGATCGGCCAGGCGACGGCGATCGCTTTCGCGAACGAGGGTGCGGATATTGTGATCACGTATCACACGCATCCCGACACCGCCGCAACAACCCGCGCGGCGGTCGAGGCGGCTGGTCGTCGGGCGCTGGTCGTCCATGTCGATGTCAGCGATGAGCAGGATGTGGCGCAGCTGTTTGCACGCGCGCTGGCGACGTTCGGGACAGTTGATATCCTGGTGAACGACGCTGGGATCGACGCATCGGGAACCGAGGTTGCCGAGATGACTACTGAAGTATGGGATCGGTCGATCAAGACCAATCTGTACGGCTATTTCTTCTGCTGCCGCGAGTTCATTCGGATTCGCAAGCAGGCCGGCGGCGGCGGCAAACTGATCAACGTCACCTCCGTCCACGAGGAGATTCCACGCGCCGGTGCCGCCGACTATGACGCCGCCAAAGGGGCCATTCGGAACTTGACGCGCACGCTGACGCTGGAGCTTGCGCCGCTCAAGATCAACGTCAATAACATTGCGCCGGGCATGGTGCTGACGCCCTTCAACCAGGAAGCGATCGATGATCCCAAAAAGCTGGAGGAGCAAGTCCAGAGCATTCCGCTCAAGCGTGCCGCGCAGCCGGAGGAAATTGCCGCCCTGGCGGTCTTTCTTGCGTCGAAGGATGCCGACTATGTCACCGGCTCGACCTACGTCATGGATGGCGGTTTGATGCAGAACCTTGGACAAGGCGCGTGAGCATTGTCTTTCAATGTTGCTCGAATGGACTACTCGTATGCAGATGAGGAAATAATGAAGATCAAAGCGCGTCTGGTGCAGTTCAGACATTGGCTTTCAGTCAGGCGCGTGGGCTTACTCGCCGGCCTTGTCGCCGCACTGGTGATGACCCTGATCCTGCTGGTGTTGCGCACGCTTTTTGGTGCGCCAACGCCCTCGGAGCTGATCGCCGACCGTACCGCGCCGTTCCTGCCGTTGCCGGTGTTCTTTGTTATGCTGGGCGCGGCCGGCGGCTACAATAATCTGAAGGGCTTTGAAGTCGTCTCGACCATCCTCGGTCAGCTTGCCGTTGGCGCGCTTGGCGGGGCAGTGTATGAGCAACTGCTCGTACCGAAATCAGCTACGGCATCACGCTTCGGGCGCTTGGTCGGGTCGGTTCGCGGCGGGCTATTCGTCGCCGGAATGGTTCTCGCAGCTTGGGTTCTCTCGCTGCTGCTCTTCTGGCCGCTCTTCACCACCAACTACGATGGACGGGCAGTTGAGGCGGCGCGGTTCGGATCAATGATTGGATTGTTGGTCGCCTATGCCAGCTATGGGATAATCGTGCCGTTTGCCTATGGGTTTGTGGCGAAGCGCCGCGCCGAGGAGGCGTCAGCCACGCCAGTTCAAGCGAGTGGACGCCGCGCATTCGTTCTGGGGGGAATCGGCGCGCTTCTCGCGCTTGGCTCGGGCGCACTCCTGGCGCGCCTGTATCGCCAGGCAACCTTTTTCTATGACGGCATGCAGTATCTCGGGCCGGATATTCAACCAATCACGCCGAATGATCGCTTTTATGCCGTCACGAAGAACATTGTCGATCCCCACGTAATGCCGTCGCAATGGCGGCTAGCAGTTGATGGGTTGGTCGCGCGCCACAGGTTTACGACCTAGCGGCGCTGATGGCATTCCCGCAGGTGCGGCAGGAAACCACGCTGATGTGTATCAGCAACGAAGTGCCGGGTGGCCTCATGAGCAATGCTGTCTGGCAGGGTGTGCCGCTCGCGACACTGATCGAAGCCGCTGGGCCACAATCGGGCGTCGTCGAGGTGCTGTTGCACGCCGCCGATGGCTACACCGACACGATTCCGTTCGCCAAGGCGCTTGATCGAACCACGCTGCTGGTGTACGCGATGAACGGCGAGCCGCTGCCCGAGCGGCACGGGTATCCGGCGCGCCTGCTGGTGCCGGGTCTGTATGGCGAGAAGAGTGTCAAATGGATCACGCACGTCGAGCTTGTGGATCGAGATGTGCAAGGGTTCTACGAGCGACAAGGTTGGGGGCCGAACTTCACCATTCGCCCGCGCGCGCGCATCGATCAGCCGGCTGGCAATGTCGTGATCGCCGCAGGTACCGCGAGTGTGCCAATCAAAGGCGTCGCATTCGGCGGCAATCGTGGTGTCGCACGCGTTGACGTGAGCCTGAATGATGGCCAGAGCTGGCAGCCGGCCACGCTTGACGACGCTCCATCGCTATCGGCCTGGGTGTTTTGGAACTACGCCTGGCCGTCGCCTGAACCGGGCGCGTACACGATTGTCGCGCGCGCGGTCGATGGCGACGGTTTGGAGCAGACCGCAGCAGTCCAGGGCACTGCGCCCGAGGGTGCGACCGGCTATCATCGGATTACGGTGCAGATCAAAGCATAGTCCTTCTCGCTACTGAGTACATCATGAAGATCCGCGTACAGTCCTCTTCATACACTGCCGTGTATCTGCTTGCTGGCCTTGGCCTCGCGAGTACACTGTTGTACGCGCTGGGGCTAACTGCGCGCTACCCACTTATGGTAGGGCTCCAGCATCCTCTGGCGTCCTGGGCCACACTCGCCGGCTTCGTGTGGCCGGCGAGCCTGAGCCTGGCGCTGCTCTACACACTGCTGATGGGCCAGTATATGCTGGTTCTGCGGCTAGCCATAACTTTCCAACAGGATCACGGCCGGATATGGATTATTGTGATTATCGGTATCTGGTTACTGGCGTCGCTGGTGCTGCTGGGAACCTATCCCGGCGAGTCGCTCGACATCTTCGACTATCTGTTTCGCGGACGCATGCAGGTAGTGCTCGGTGTCAGTCCACTCGCAACAACACCAGCTTTGTTCGCTGACCAACACTTCTATCAGTATGTCAATTGGCCGACCTATGTCGACACCTATGGGCCACTGTGGGAATATGCGAGCGGCGCTGTCGCGATCAGTGTTGGCCTGTTGGTACCAAGTGCGCCACTGGCAGCGTATATCCTTGCGTACCGCTTGCTGGCGATCGGCTTGGCCGGGCTATGCGGCGGGTTAGTTTATATGATTGTGCACCGTCATAATGCGCAGCGCGCGCCCGCTGCCTTGCTCGTGTGGCTGTGGAATCCGCTACTGCTAACCTCGACAGCCATCGGCGCGCACAATGACATACTGATGCTTGTAGCGATTCTCTGCGCGGTGTTGTTCTTCCAACGACGGCGTTGGCTGCTCGGACTGTTGGCGCTCGCCTTGGCGGCGCATGTCAAGCTTACCGGGCTCCTATTACTTCCCGTGCTGGCGCTCTGGCTGGTGCAGCGCGTCGGCTGGTGGCGCGCAATCCGTATCGGCGGCGTAGCAGCGGTTGTGGCGCTGGCACTTTCGTGGCTGCTGTATGCACCGCTCGGTGGCTGGGCGACCCTGCCGCGTATGCTCAGCGAGCGCGTCAGTCTAATCGCGAACTCCACGGCATTTATTGGCTATTGGGTGCTCCAAACCTATGCCGGCTGGTCGGAGGCTGCGGCCTGGCGGGTGATGACCCAGGCCGCAACCTGGTCGTTTTTGGGCGTTGCGGGTATCGTGCTTGTGCGGTTCTGGCGCAGAACGGCTGCGCAGCCGGGCGAGCCTGACGATGCCGTGCTGTGGCGGTGCGGCATCGCCGTGACGATGGCGTTTCTGCTGCTGGGCAGCTTCTGGTTCTGGCCGTGGTATCTGCTGTGGGTGTTGGCGCTGGCTGCATTGCTGCCCGCCAGTCGTTTCACCACAACCCTTTTGCCGGCCTGCTGTTTGGGCGCAATCTGGCTGTATATCGCGACCGATCTGCTGCTACGCCGCTGGCGAGTCGCTACGCCGATCAGCCCGCTGGCCGGGCTCAGTGCGGCGAGCTGGGTGGTACTTGCATTGAGCGCGATCATGCTGTGTGCGCTCTGGCGCGTGCTGGCGGTAGCAGCTCCATTACGGGAAGGTTCGCAGATCGTGACGTGGCCACGCCGCCTAGGCGAGCGGCGAGCGAAGCGAACCGAATGATCACCAAACCGCCCCTACCTGCGGCCTCCCATCACTATCGGTGGCGCGATTCCGCACTATCGCTGCTCTTTCTTGCACTTGCCATCGGTGTGATGCTGCACTTTGTGCGGCCCGATGAACTGGCTCACATGCTGACAAGCGCGAATCCCTGGTGGCTCGCGGCCGCACTGCTGTGCAAGCTGCTGGGGCCATTCGCAACCGCAATCGTCTATACGCAGACGCTCCGGCTGCTGGGCTATCGTCGCAAGCTGCTGTCGTTCTGGCTGATAGCGCAGGTTGCGATGTTTGTGAATGCCGCGCTGCCGGCTGGCCCATTGGTGATGAGTGCATTGCTGCTGCGCCATTTTCGTCGGCGCAGTATCCCCGCAGCCGTCACGAGCCTGGCAGTCGCATTAGATACCGTGACCTATCAAGTGATATTCTTCGGCGTGTTGGTGGTTGCCATCATCCATCTGCTCGCGCATGGCACGCTATCTGGTAGTTTGCGCAACCTTGCAGGTCTGCTTGTGCTGGGGTTGCTGGTAGTCTACCTAGCGCTACGCTCCTACGATCATGCGAAGATCACAAGGTTTCTGGTGCGCACGCAGCAATGGCTGGCACGTTTGCTGCGCCAGCCTTGGCAGGCAACAGCGGTCGAGCACTTCGTCGACGAGCTTGCACGTGGTGGGACGCTTGTGCGTGCGCAGCCGCTTGCCATTGCGCGTCTGCTCTTTTACCAGGCGCTCGTGATCGGACTCGACCTTCTGACGCTGGTGTGTGCATTTCATGCACTAGGGCATGCGCCGCCGGTTATGACCATCGTGTTGAGCGCGACGCTCGCGGCTTTTCTCACGACACTCACGCCACTGCCGGGTGGCGGCGGCACATTCGAAGCGACCGTTATCCTCAGCAGTATCCAGGCTGGTGTCCCCAAGAGCGTTGCGGTGGGCGCAACGCTGATCTACCGTGTGCTGACGTTTTGGCTGCCACTCGTGTTGACGGCAGTGACCCTGCGGCGGCTGATTGGGCCGGATGCGCCCGACCCGGAATCACCGCTTCCATCCGCGCCAGAACATACGCGCTGACATGATGAAAGTCGACCATGATTGCGAAGTCGATCCTCATTTTGAGCACCAATGCCGGCAGCGGCCATAGCAGCGCCGCACGTGCGCTCCAAGACGCTTTTATTCGCCGGTACGGCGCGGCAATCCATGTGACGATCTGCAATCCCTGGCAGCACCCAGCTGCCCCACGGCTGCTGCGCTGGTACGAGCGTGCATACGTGACCGAGGTTCAACAGTCCCCCATGCTGTATCAGCTCGGCTACGCATTATCCGAATTGGCGCTGTCGCGCCATGCGCTTGATTTTGGGATGCATCGCCTCCAGATGCCACTGCTCCAGCAGGTGTTAGAGGACAATCCGGCCGATCTTGTGATCAGTGTCTACCCGCGGTTGACGGCCGCTATCGCCGCGAGCCAGGTGCAAAGCGGGCAGCGTTCGCGATTGCTGACAGTCGTCACGGATCTGGCTGATTTGCATCGTGCGTGGTTCAGCCCCAGCGACGATTATTGTATCGTGCCGACAGCGGTTGCACGACAGAATGCGATCACCTATGGAATCGATCCACGGCGTGTACGCACAATCGGCGTGCCAGTCGACGCGCTGTTCGGCACGTCCTACCCCGATCGCGCGACACTCCAGCGCGCACTCGGATGGCAGCGCGATTGTCCAGCGCTGCTGCTCGTGGGTGGTGGCGCAGGCGCGGGGCAGCTCGCCGCGCTCGCACATGCGCTCGATGCCATAAGTGTGCCGCTGCAGCTGATCATAGTCACTGGCACCAACACCGCACTTGCCGCGCGCCTGCGCGCGCGCCGTTGGCGCATTCCAGTGCGGATCTATGACCACGTTCCACTCGCCCCATTCATGCACGCCGCAGACATTGTCGCCACAAAGGCGGGCGGATTAACGATCAGCGAGGCACTAGCGGTGGGCAAGCCACTGTTGATTCATAGCGCCGCACCCGGACAGGAAGCTGGGAATGCACGCTATATTCACGAATCGGGCGGTGGGCAATGGGTGTCTACACCAGCGGCGTTTGTGGCACAAGTGACGAGCTGGCTTGCGAACCCAGCAGCATGTGCGTGGGCTGGCATGGTAGGGCGTCACCTGGGCTGCCCCGATGCTGCCGATCGGATCGCCCAGCTGAGCTGGCGTTTGCTTGCCGCACGATCGAGCGAGATGCGCATGGCGATTGCAGGCGACTAAGACATGGCCGTTCGGGCCTCCGCTGTTGCAACGACATGGTGCAGCCACCTTCCCTGCTGGCGCCAGACCTACCCCACGCGGCAATTCCGAATCGCGGTTACCACACCACGGCATCCTTGTTTCTTTGCAGGAGTTCGAGGATATCGCGCTGAAAACTATTGTTGCGCCTCCGACCCGCATTACAACGGATGGACTTGGCCACATGACGTGGGTTCATCCGCAGGTAGCGTGATTCGGAGCACCACCCCGCGAAATCGGGGTATACTATCAGGTTTCGTAGAACCGATGTTCATTTGTGAGGTAGACTTGATCCTATGACTGCTCCAGTGCTGCCCTTTACTTTGCCGGGCTGTCGTG
>JACMIM010000588.1 GCA_014381165.1 Roseiflexaceae bacterium | reverse complement strand
TCACTCGTCACCCGTCACCCCGCACGTGGGCGCTGTGCTATAATACCGGCTATCTGAAGCATAGTGGAGCGCAGTGTGACCGATCCAGCCCTAATCTCAACCGATCGGTTGATGAGCGATCTCGACCAGCTGCTCAGCCTACCGGGCAGCCCTGGCGAGGCTGATGAACTGGGCATCGGGGCCGCGCGCGTGGCAGCGCTGATGCGCGGGCATGGCTTGCAGGTCACTACAATCGCGACATCAGGCGCGCCGATGGTGGTGGGCCGGCGGGCCGGGCGGCACCCGTTCACGCTCCACCTGTACCATCACTACGATGTCATGCCCTCGGGGCCATGGCGAGCCTGGCACCACGAGCCGTTTCAGCTGGCCGAGCGCGAGGGCACCTTGTATGGCCGTGGCTGTGCCGATGGCAAGGGGCCGCTGGTCGCGCATCTAGGTGCGCTCTCGGCGCTGATCGATTCCGAAGGCGAGCTGCCGTGCGGTGTGGTGGTGGTGGCCGAAGGCGAGGCGCTGGCCGGCAGCCCAGGACTGGGCGCGGCAGTGGCGGGTGCGCACAGCCTGCTGAAAGCCAACGCTTGCCTAGCGACCGGCGGCGAGCGCGACGCCAATGATCGGCCATTCTGCTATACTGGGGCGAAGGGGCTGCTGCAAGTGCGGCTGCGTGCCAGCGGCGCGAGCCAAGCCCTGCCATCGGGCATGGCCGCTAGCGTGGCCAACCCGCTCTGGCGGCTGCTGTGGGCGCTCGGCCAAGTCAAGAGCGATCAGGAAGAAGTGCTGATCGAAGGCTTCTACGATGGCGTGGATGGCCCAAGCCGCGCCGAAAGCCAGGCGCTACGCAGCCTGAGCATGGATGTGTCGAGCCGCAAGCAAGCCTGGGGGATCGAGTCGTTTCTGTTCGAGCTGGATGGCGCGGCGCTGTCGCGAACTGAGGCCACCCTGCCGACATGCAATATCACTGATCTGGCGGTCGAGCCGGCCAGCGACCTGGCGATCATCCCGGTCGCGGCGTCGGCGCGGATCGATTTCCAGCTGGTGCCACGCCAGCACCCGCAGGCGATCAGCGACCTGCTGCGCACATACCTGGCCGCCAAAGGCATGGCCGATATCGCCGTCGAGCGCCTGCCGGGCGGCTACCCAGGCACCCACACACCGTTCGATCACCCGTTTATCGCCCGTATCACACAGGCCAGCCAGCAGCTGTATGGTACGCCATTGCCACTGCTGCCACAAGGCCCATTCGCACAGCCGCTGTTTTTGTTTGCCGAAGCGTTCGGCATCCCAGTCGCCGCGATCGGCTGCGCACGGCCCGACTGCGCCACTAGCGCACCGAACGAGCGCATTCTGCTATCTGACCTGATCCGCCACGGCCAACTGCTGATCGACCTTCTGTACTCATGCGCCGATCAACCGGTGTAGTGGGGCTTTTTGACGCTGGGTGCCGCGGAGACGCGGAGAGCCAAGCGACAGGGAGACAGTCACGCGTCACTCCCCTTCACCTCTTCACCCCTTCTCTCCTCTCCGACTCTTTGCGTCTCCGCGTTAAAAAAGCTTTTCGCGTTTGACAGCACTGGGCGCTTGTGGTAGCATGGCTTTCGCGCAATTCGAGCAATTGCGTTTATTTATTGCGGTGAATCTGCCGGTGTAGCTCAGTGGTTAGAGCGAGCGACTCATAATCGCTAGGTCACAGGTTCGATCCCCGTCACCGGCACCACAATCTGCGTTGTACCCACGTATAAACAAAGCCCGCTGATCGTACACTACACGGTCGGCGGGCTTTGTTTTTGTTGTGCGTGGACGCTTTGAAATCGTGATGGCGTTGACAAACAGTAAGTGTTCACAACTCCCGAAATGAGGACGCGGACAAACG
>JACMIM010000587.1 GCA_014381165.1 Roseiflexaceae bacterium | reverse complement strand
TCGCCATGCCGCCGCAGGCGTGTCGCCGTGGTCGGTGCCACGTCCATTAGGCTGCGAATGGCGTGGCGAGCGCGGCCAGCGGTGTAGCCCTCAAGTGCCTCGCCAAGCGTAAACAAGGTCATGACCATCGCCGCCTCGGTGTACGCGCCAATCACCGCCGCGCCAACTGCTGCGATTGTCATCAGCACATTGATGTTCAACTCGCGGTTCACGGTCAGCGCGCGCCAGGCACTGCGGGCTACTGGCCCGCCAGCAACCAGCAGCGCAGCGATTGAACACAGATCGATCCATCCAGCTTCCCAGCCCAGCAGTTCGTGGAACAGCAGACCAGGCAACACAAGCAGCACGCCCAGCAACGCCAGGCGCGTCTCCCAGCGCTGCCACATAAAGGCTAGAAAAGACGGCGGCGCTGCTGGCACTGCCAAGGCAACCGGCGTTTCGACGATATCGAAACCCAGCTCGCGCACACGCGCGACCACAAGCTCGCGTGAGATGCTGCCGCTTACCAGGAGCTTCTCAGTCGTAAAATTCAGTGTACAAGCCTGAACCCCGGCCAGCTGGGCCACGCCGCGCTCGATTGTCTGCGCGCAGCCGGCGCAGTCCATTCCTTGCACCCGCATGATCAAGTCTGTGCTCGTCGCTTTCATCTGCCGCTCCAACAAAAGATGTATCAATTGCGCATATGTGCAATTATAACAGATCTGTCAAGCGCTCGAATCGCTGCAAGCGACACACGAAGGCCCTGCATACGTTTCGTAGCAGGGCCTTCGTGTGTCGCTTCTATTCGAGTTCAATCGAGGAATCTCAGGCGCTGTACGCGGCGCTGGTTAGCCGACCGAGCCTGCCACTTCGTCGTGAAAGCCATAGGGCGTAATCGAACTGAAGAGACGTTGCTTGAACCGACGTATACCTGGCTGCTTTGGAACCTACTTCTTTGGGCCGGTTACCTGCTTCGCTGCCTCGGTGGCCTGCTTTTTTGAAGCTGTGGACTTGTCTTTGCTTTGCTTTTGGGCAGACTTCTTCTGTGCCGCCTTTGGAGATTTGTCACCCATGGTGGAATATTCCTTTCAGTTCAGGTCGCGTTACGCTTGATTCAGACAGTGCTCAGGGCCGCTGTGTTTTCCGTGCTTAACCAGAAGGTATTTGGCTGAACCGTTCGCCCACTGCTTATAATCAGATCACTACGCCCCACAAGATCAACGCTGTTCACAAGCACATGGCTCGGGCGCATGGCGAATCGGGCGATATAGCCAGTAATCGCTTCGTCGATCTTATCGCTGGTTTGCTTTCGCGGGGTGTCATCGTACCACACATAGAATAAGGCTGCGCTTGTAGATGCGGGTGCTGCGTCGCCGCCTGGCTCATGCGAATGTTCGTTCGACATACATGCTTTCTTGTGGGTACGGCTTTTCTTGCGTGGAGCCGAACTGGTTCACTCCTGATGACCGTGTCGTGTTGAGGAGCCGACAAAAATCAAGTGGTAGTATCTAGTATACCACGGCAATAGATGTTGTGCGATTTGGCACCACACGCTTGCGCCTAGCACGGCAGACCTATCAATTGCATGATATAGTAATATTGAACAGCAATTTGAACCATAATCCCCTCGCAGCAGCAGCCCGCACCTGCGCAAGGCGGGGGGTTGGGGGCGCAACTCCCAAAAACCCCCTCCCGTTACGTCTGGTGGGGTTGCTGTAGTACCGGTTGTCCTGGCGCAGGCGGCCGTACACGTAAGGAACTCATGAAATCAACAAATCGTATGACAGTAGCCGCCTATCAAGCAGGCGACCGTATTCAAGTTCGTAGCGACGTGACCACCCCCATGCCGATGCCGGGCGATATCGGAACAGTTCGCGAAGTCGTCCCGTGCTATGGCGATAATACCGTTGGCTACAATGTTCAGATTGACGGAGATTCACGCGCAAGCCGTGTCTGGTTTTTCTTGCAACACCAACTTCTGCCCTTTCCAGCCCGGCGCGCAGCAGTCAAGGAGGCTTCGTGAGCCACTCGTACCCCCGGCGCGGTTCGAACGCTCCGATAGCGGCGGTCGCTGCTGCGACATTCAGTGTTGGTCAGCGTGTTCGAATCGTCCGTTCGCCGGCGTCCTACGCCTATAATGGGCTTGTTGGCGTTATCACAGCCATCTCAGGCGAGACAATCAATGTGATCGTCGATGAGCCGCCCATGGACAGCCACTGCACGGTCTTCTATGTCGAGGAACTCGATCTCGAGGGCGATGCATAATCCTGCCCGATTTGTGACCGCGTGGATGCACGGGGGTTTGGGTCGCAGCTATACAAGCAAGTGCTTGGAGCATGAAACGTATGTCGACACAATTCGGCGTGTTTGTGCCACAGGGCTGGCGCATGGATCTTGTGGAGATACCGGGTTCAATTCAAAAGTATGAGGCAATGACCGCCGTCGCCAAGGCGGTCGATGAACTTCCTGCCTACGATTCTGTCTGGGTCTATGACCATTTCCATACGGTTCCCCAGCCTACTCAGGAGGCTGTGTTCGAGAGCTGGGCTGTTACGGCGGCACTAGCCCGCGACACAACGCGAGTAAACATTGGGCAAATGGTCACATGCAACGGCTATCGCAATCCAGCGCTGCTTGCGAAAATCGCCTCCACGACCGATGTGTTGAGCCACGGGCGCTTGTACTGCGGCCTTGGCGCAGGCTGGTACGAGCACGAGTGGAAGGCATATGGCTACGGATTCCCAGAAACTAGAGATAGGATGCGCGCCTTCCGCGAAGCTGTGCAGATTATCGTCAGAATGTGGACTGAAGATACGCCGACGTTTGACGGCGAGTACTATCACATCCACGGCCCGATCAACGAACCCAAGGGCGTGCGCAAGCCACACCCCTCGCTGTGGCTTGGTGGCGGCGGCGAGACAATTACGCTCAAACTGGTCGCCCAGTATGCCAATGCCTGCAACCTCGGCGGTGGTGATCCCCAGGTGATCAAACAGAAGCTCGAAGTACTTCAGCAGCACTGCGAAGCGTTGGGGCGCAACTATGGCGAGATCATCAAGAGCACCAGCATCAATATCGTTCTTCTAGAGGACGGTGCCGACCGTGAGCGGGCAACAGAGCCACACCGTAAAGCATATGGTTGGTCGCTCGAAGAATTAGAGCGACAAGCCGTGGTTGGCAATGCCGAGCAAGTCGCAGCGCATCTACAGGCTGCGGTAGACGCCGGGGCCAACTACATGATTACCTACTTCCCGCGGATTGCCTACGATCATACGCCTATGCAGCGCTTTGCCACAGAAGTAGTGCCAGCAGTGCGCTAACCCTTTCTTGATGCTGCGTGTGTGCGCTGCGCAGACAGAATCAACCGTGATCTGCGCACATCCCCGGCGTGCTATCCTTTCTTTGTGCGCGGCAACAGCCTCGCCGCCGTTTGCCGCCAGGCCTACTGGGGCCAAAGAAGGATTTCGCCACATGGTGCAGAACCCCACCAAAGACTTACGCGCTCGTCTTGAACCACTGATTGAGCGAACCGTCGTTCTGTTTGTTGTGATTGCCCCGCTGATCGCCACGGTGTATGCGATTGTGCTGCTGTGGAACCAGCTTGTCGGCTGGAAGGATATCGCGCTGATGTTGGGCCTGTACACCATCACGGCGCTTGGCATCACGGTCGGCTTCCACCGCATGCTGACCCACCGCAGTTTCGAGACTATCCCGCCAATACGCTTTCTATTTCTGCTGTTCGGCAGCATGGCCTGGGAAGGCCCCGCGCTGTCGTGGGCCTCGATCCACATTCAGCACCACGCCAACACCGAGGAAGAGGACGACCCGCACTCGCCGCTACACGGCTTTCTGCACGCCCACCTGGGCTGGTTTTTCAATGGCTTCAAGGCCAACCCGGATGTGTATGGCCGCTGGCTCAAAAAGGATAAGCTGGTGGTCTGGATGAGCGACACCTTTTTGATCTGGGCGTTGCTTTCGCTGCTGATCCCGTTTCTGATCGGCGGCTGGACTGGCCTGCTGTGGGGCGGGCTGGTGCGTATCTTCCTCACTACCCATGTCACCTGGAGCGTCAACTCGATCTGCCACACCTTCGGCAAGCGCATGTTCGAAACCCCGGATCGCAGCTATAACAATTGGCTGGTGGGCCTGCTGGCGTTCGGCGAGGGCTGGCACAACAACCACCACGCCTTTCCGCGCTCGGCCTTCCACGGCATGCGCTGGTGGCAGTTCGATCTTTCGGCTTATATCATCGGTGGGCTGGAGAAGCTGCGGTTAGCCTGGAATGTGCAGCGCGTGCCTGAGCATGTGCTGGAAGCCCGGCTGAATGTGGCAGCCCGCCAGATGCGGGCCGATGGGGCAGGCGACTAGCGAGGTTGCAGCTTCGCCTGCGGCGGGCAAGGAATTATTTTCTTCGCAGTTTTTTGCGCCGCAGCGCAAAAACTGCGAAGAAAAAAGTACATTTTGGTAGCAAGCGAAAGTCCTGAATCTGTATCAGCGGATGCGCTGAACCTCAGAGGCGCTGGCGCGCGCCTTTTCCTCACTGGCGCTGGCTCGCTCGGGCAGGGTTTCGAAGGCCGCAGCATGAAGATCGACATGGAATGTCGAGCCGACACCGGGTGTGCTTTCCACCGAGATTGTTCCGCCCATCAACGTTACCAGCCGCTTGCAAATTGCCAGACCAAGGCCAGTGCCGCCATACCGCCTGGTTAATGGCGTGTCGATCTGTCGAAAAGCCTCGAACACATACTCTTGATCTTCAGGCTCGATCCCAATACCGGTATCGCGGACGCTCAGGCGCACCCGCGCTCCTGTCACTACTGCCACGATCGAAACGCTTCCCTGGTCGGTAAACTTGATCGCGTTCGCGATCAGGTTTGTCACGATCTGCTCCAAGTGCGTGCTGTTGGCCTGAACGACCGGCAGCGCCGGCAGTTCTACGGTAACGATCAGGCCGCGCGCATACAGCTGTGGATGCATGGCCTTCACCACCATCTGCACCACCAGTGTTAGATCCACCGGGTAGAGATCGACCACGAAGTGCCCTGACTCCATTTTGGAAAAATCCAAAATATCGTTGATCAGCCGTAGCAGCAAATGGCTGCCGCGCTGGATGCTGGTGACGGCCTCTGTCGCTTCGCCAGGAAGCGGGCCGAACATGCCGCCTTGCAACATATCGGCAAAGCCGATCACCGAAGTAAGCGGCGTGCGCAATTCGTGCGAGACTGTGGCCAGAAATGCCGATTTGATCTGGCTTGCTTCCTGGGCCGATTCATACAGCTGCGTGCGAATGATCGTGTCGCTGATCAACGTGCCAAGGGTCTCGAACAGCCGCAGTTCGTCGTCGGTGACTGTCCGCTCGACCGCGCTACAGACGAACATGATTCCCAGTTTCTGGCCATGGCTGGCCAGCGGCACACACACCGCCAGCTGAATACCAAGGCGCTGGAGGCCAATTGCCGTCGAAGTTCCACTGATCGCTGGGTCGTTGGTGTTGAGGACGTGCAGCCGACCTGCGCGCGCTAGCTCGATCAAAATGCTAAATGTGTACGCATCGAGCGAGCGGCCAGCAATCGTCGACACGCCCTCTAGCGATTGATCGGCAGCTAGCCGCAGGGTAGTGCCATCGGGTTGAAGTAGGCCCACCGCAGCGCGGTGCCAAGGCAGCGCGGAAACCATCTCCTTGCAGATAACGCTTAACACATGCTCGATTGCAATTGCATTGTTGGCTGCCCTCGCAACCTGCTGAAGTAGTGAAACATCGCGTAGCCGCTGGTCGCGCGCGTGTTCCGCCTGCACCTGCTCGGTGATATCGCGAAAGACAACCAAACTGCCAGCCAACAATGTTGAGCGGTCGTACAGCGGCTCCAGCCGAATTTCAACGCCATGCAGCTCGCTTGATTGATCCCGGTAGGTGATGCGGCGTGTTTGACGCACGGCCTGGTCGGCCACCATGTGCTGCACATCGGCCCCAAGCGGCGAGTGCTGGAGCACGGCGACAAGCGGCTGCCCCACAACACTGCGATTATCGGGCGGCAACAGCGGCGCGGCCGAGCCGTTCGCCGCAGAAATGATGCCGCGCTGGTCGATCACAATCACACCATCTGGTAAACTCTCGAAAATGCTGCGCTGTGCGATCGGTGCAAGCGCCAATAGCTGGTAGCGGCTGGTTGCATAGAACAGAATAATGCCCGAAAACAGCAGAAGAAACGGCGTTGGATCATCCAGGATTGGCAGCTTGCCGCCGATCAGCAGTGCCAGATTTCCAAGAACCGGGATCAACGCGCCGACAATGATCAGGAGGGCTTGGCGGGAATAGAAGCGCGAGGTCGTCACCGCGCGCTGAATGAATAGCAGCATGGCCGCAGCGATATACGTGTAGGTCACAGCTGTATGCAGCCAGAACAATGGCCCGCGTACAAGCGCAAGTGCGCCAAACGGGTAGGCTGAACTGAGGCTGACCTCGCGCCACCAGAGGCCGTGGCTCGCATTGGTGATGACCGCAGCAAACGTCAGTGCGGCAATAGCGATCATCGCACCACGCGCCGCAGGCCCAACCCAGTGTTCGCGCCCGGAGTATTCAAGCGCAAACAAGAGCAGCGACGGCCCGACCGACGCGATGCCAACGTACTGCATGTGCGACCAAAACAGTACGGTTTCAAGCTGCGTCGAGGCGACACCGAGGGCGTGGCAGCTACACCACCAAGCAATTGCCAGCATCAACACGATGAACGGACGTGCTCCGCTTGTGTGCCGCCACCGCCAGCCGTAGCGGGTTAACACCAGTGCCAGGACAGCTGGGGCGGTATACAGCATTGCGTACAGTGTCACGCACGTTCTCTCTCGTTATTCTCCAGAGGCTACGCGCAGCCGCCTGGCAGCCGCGCGTAAGTAGTATAGCCTACAGGAACGCTATAAACATTGAATCGAGGTTACAGATTATGATCGTGTTATGCCATCGGGCTATTCGCCCTTCACCGCCGTCCATACATCGGTAAATGCGCTGCTGGCCTCTGTGAAGCGGACACGCTCCAGGCGCTCGTACATGGCCGCGTCGGGCGCGAGGCCCTGCGCGTATAAGTCTTGCACCTCCTGCGGGAGCTGCTTGACCGCCTCAGCATTCGGCGTCAGGTAATTGACATAAATCGCGTTCTTGGCCGCGACATCTGGGCGCATGGTGAAGTCGATGAACTTGTGGGCGAGCGCAGCATTTGGCGAGTCCTTGACGATAGCGAGATTATCCTGCCAAATCACGCCGCCTTCTTTTGGCATCACCCAGCCGATATTGGGGTCGCCTGGGAATTCGTCTTCCAGCCCCAGAATGGCCTGGATGGCCATGCCATTGTAGGCCTGGGCGATCACATATTCACCGCCGATCAGTTTGCGCTGCACATCGTTCGAGTTGTAGGCCGTGAGCAACGGCTTTTGTGCGATCAATACATCCTGCACCTGTTGGAGCACCGCCGGGTCGGTCTCATTCACCGATTCACCAAGAAAGCGCAGCACTGAGGCAGGGGCCTCGCGCTCGTCGTCCAGCATGCTGACTTTGCCAGCAAACGGTTGGAGCTGGTCTATGTCGAACAGCGCGGCCCAACTGTCGGGCGGCGTAGGAAAGGCCGTCTTGTTGTAGGCAATGCCGGTTAAGCCGTACAGGTACGGCACCGAGTACGTATTGCTCTCGTCAAAATACAAGCCCAAGTTCTCGGGCAGAATGTTCTTGATATTGGGCAGCTGCGCCTGGTCGAGCGTCGCAAGCAGGCCCTCCTGAATCATGATTTCGACCGCATAATCCGAGGGCACAACCAGATCATAGCCTGAGTTGCCAACCCGCACTTTGGCGATCATATCTTCGTTGGTGTCAAACGTATCTAACACCACCTTGACATTATTCTCGCTCTCGAACTGTTGGACGACCTCGGGATCGGTATAATCCGACCATGTGTAGACGTACAACGTACCGCCGCCGCTCGTACCAGCCCCACCACAACCGGCGAGCACAGTCAACGCCGCCAGCAACACACCAACCCAGCGCAACATCTTCAACCGATGTACCTCCTTGAATGTCCTTCTCAGGCCTAGCAGCAAAGCTGCTAGGCTTGAGAAGAAAATTGGGGCTACGCCCCAAACCCAACTGTTGTGTTGGTTTTGGCGGCACCGCCGCCAAAACCAATAAAACTAGGACTTACGCAGTTGCCCAAGAGTTTTCATTTCGCCTGCGGCGGGCAAGGAACTAACGAATAATTGTTTCGGTTTTTGGTGCAAAGCACCAAAAACCGAAACAAATAAAGATATAGCTTCCATGCTGCCGCAGGCAGGAACCGCTAACTGCGTAAGTCCTAAAACGATAGTTTTCAGGCCGAAGGCCCCGCCCCAATTATTTGCGTTGGCGCTGTGCGAGCTGCGAGAGCAGCACCAGCACCATCGAGAACAGCAGCATCAGCGTCGAAATAGCGTTGATCTCGGGCGTGACCGCGCGCTTCACGCGGTTGTACACCTCGACCGGCAGTAGCAACGTGCCTGGGCCAGAAACAAACAGGCTGATGATGAAATCGTCCAGCGAGAGTGTGAAAGCAAGCAGCGCGCCGCCGATGATTCCTGGCAGAATCAGCGGAAAGGTGATGCGCCGGAAGGTGTTCCAGCGGTTGGCCCCCAAATCCATAGCTGCCTCCTCCAGCCGCCGGTCGAAGCCGCGCAGGCTGGTGCGCACGGTCACTACCACAAATGCGATGCTGAAGGTCACATGGGCCAGCACCACCGTCAGCATACCCTGGCGCAGCCGCAGGCCAAAAAGCGCATCGAGCGCGTTGAACACAAACGCGAAGAACGACAGCAACGCCACCGCCAGCACGATCTCGGGAATCACGATCGGCAGATACAGCAATACATCGGTCGCGGCACGGCCACGAAAGCGGTAGTGCTCCATCGCCAGCGCCAGCAGCGTGCCGAGCAGCGTGGCAATCGCGGTCGAGATCGTTGCCACCAGCAGTGTGTTGAAGGTTGCGTCGATCAGGCGCGTGTTGTTGAACAGCCGCGTGTACCATTCGAGTGTAAAGCCGTTCCAGGCGACACCGAATGGATCGGCGGTGAATGAGAAGGCTACCAACACAACGATCGGCGCAAACAGAAACAGATACATCAGCGCCGTGTGTGCGCCCAGCAGCCCGGTGCGCCAGGAGAAGCCGCGCTCGCTCACACCCTTTGAACCACCTGGTTGGCGGCTGGCCTCCGGCAGCGCGGCATTGGCCGATGTTGTCGCCTCGCTCATCGGTCGTCCTCCGTAGTGCCGCGGAAGTACAGCACGATTACCAGCGTCAGAATCAGCATCATGACCACCGCCATGGCTGAACCAAGCGGCCAATTGGGTGGGTTCGAGCGCAGGAATAGCCGCTGCAGCAGGTTGCCGATGTAATCGACCTTTGCGCCGCCGAGCAGTTCCGAAACCACGAACTGGCCAACGGTTGGAATAAACACCAGCACCGATCCGGCGATCACACCGGGCATGGTCATTGGCAGCATCACGCGACGGAAGGCCTGCCAGCGGTTCGCGCCAAGATCGGCAGCGCCCTCCATCAGCCGGAAGTCGAAGCGATCAAGCGAGGTGTAGATCGGCAGTACCATGAACGGTAGCTCGCCATACACCAAGCCCAGCAGCGTAGCTGTTTCGGTGTACAGAATGCTCTGCCCCGGCAGGCCGATGCTGCGCAGTATCGTGTTCAGCACGCCATTGTCGTTCAGAATGATCATCCAGGCGTAGGTACGCACCAGGAAGTTCGTCCAGAACGGCAGCAGCACCAGAAACAGCAGCACCAGTTTCCAACGCGGCGAGCGTTGGGCGATAAACAGCGCCATCGGGTAGGCCAGCAGAATCGTCAGCACGGTCGTCAGGACACTGACCAGAATCGAGCGCCAGTAGGCGTTCAGATACACCGGCGAGGTGAACAGGTCGACATAGTTGCCGATGGTTGGCAGCCAGCTCACGCCGCCGAATTGCCCGCGCACCAGAAAGCTATACACAACGATAATCAGCAGTGGTGCGACGAAAAACAGCAGCAGCCAGATCAGCCCTGGGCTGAGCAGCCCCACCACCTGATTGCGCTGGTCGCGCCGCAACGCCGCAGCCGTTTCCACGCTGTGCTGATCGGCAGAGGGCAGTGTTTTTGTTGCCATATATGCTCCCGCGAATCAAGGGTCGCTAACGCGGTTAACTACTCACGCTTGCCCTACTCAGTCAGAACAAGCGCGTTATCCTCTGGCCACCACAACCAGCCCTGCTCGCCCGGCTGCCAGTAGGCATTGCGGTCAAGCGTCGAGCGGTCATTAGCTTCCCATACATCGAAGCGCTGGCCTTCGCCAAGCGTGACCACAATCCGTGTGTCGCTGCCAATGTATGCGACCCGGTTGACCTGTACCGGGAACACGTTGGTATCGCGGCTAGGCTGCTCGGTTGTCAGATACGCCTTTTCTGGCCGGATCGAGACCGTGACCTGCTGGCCCTGGCGCAGCAGTCCATTGGTTTCGGCGCGCATGGTTAGGCCGTTGGCTGTGCGAACAGCGGCTAGCTCGCCAGTACTTTCGACTACTGTACCTTCGAGGAAGTTGGCCTCGCCGATAAAATCGGCCACAAAGCGGCTGTTGGGCCGCTCGTAGATCACCGTGGGCGAGGCCACCTGAAGCATTTTGCCGGCGTTCATCACAGCGATCCGGTCGGACATGGTCAGCGCCTCCTCCTGATCATGCGTGACGAAGATAAAGGTAATGCCTAGGCGCTCCTGAAGCCCGCGCAACTCGAACTGTAGCTCCTTGCGTAGCTGCTCGTCGAGCGCGCCGAGTGGCTCATCCAGCAGCAGCACCTCGGGTTGGTTGATCAGGGCACGCGCCAGGGCCACGCGCTGCTGCTGCCCGCCCGAGAGCTGGCGCGGGTAGCGATCGCCATAGCCAGGCAGGCGCACCACCTCCAACTGCTCGCGCACGCGCCGCTCCACCTCCGCGCGGGCGATCTTCTTCATTTCCAGACCGAACGCCACATTCTGGGCCACAGTCATGTGCGGAAACAGCGCGTAGGATTGAAAAACCGTGTTGACATTGCGCTGGTGCGGTGGGGTTGCGCCGATCGACTGGCCATGTAACAGAATCTCGCCGGACGTGGGGTAGTCGAAGCCGGCAATCATGCGCAGGGTCGTCGTTTTACCACAGCCAGATGGGCCAAGCATCGAAAAGAACTCGCCATCACGAATCTGGGCACTCACATGATCGACCGCGTACACCTCGCCAAAGCGCTTGACGATGTCGCGCAGCTCGACCGCGATGCTTTCACTCAACGCCTTCTCCTCGCGCCGTTCCGCGCGAATACACGCCCGCCACATCGTGGGAGCGTCGCGATCATTTGTCTTACCAGCTGCATCGCCTGGGATGTGAGAAGTATAGCATAAGCCTTTCCACCAACTTGTGGTGTAACGTTGCTGAAGCGCGTGTACACGCGCCCAACGCGCTTCAGCGCGTTTCGGATACCAGCAGCGGGTTTCAACCCGTCTGTGCTCTAGCGATGAAACTATCTGACTAGGCGTCCGTATTACAAAGGCCAGCAGCTGCATTCACGCGGTACGCTGCGTGCTATATGTTTGTTATAGTTAGCACTATGGAACATCTATCTTTTGTTTCGTTTTTTGGTGCAGAGCACCAAAAAACGAAACAAGTATGAACTTACCTTACGCAGCACGCTACTACGGGCGAACACGAGGTTCGCCCCAACAGCCCCGGATGTGCGGCGTAGGGGCGAACCTCGTGTTCGCCCACTGCTGTGAGGGCGCGTGTTCGCCCGCCACGAATGCAATGATTTTTCGCTTTTAGCGCGCCGACGGCAGTGGCACGCTGGAAACTGTGAATGGCTGCGTCGGCTGAAGGCCAGGGCCACGGTTGTTGAACTGCGAGTTCACCACCAGCAGCCGGTCGCCAGCCTGGGCGATCGTGGTCGTGTAGCCGAACGATGGGTCGGTGAAGCTGCCCACCTGCTGGCCGCTGGCAAAGTCGCTCGCCAGCCGCACCTGGACAATCAGGTTCAGGCTGTTGCGCGCCACATGCAGCGTCTGGCCGTCGAGCAGAATACCATCGCCAGCGGTGAGCTTATCGCCGCCCGCGAGCGGAATCTCGGCTACGTCCTTGCTGGCGGTGGCGATGCGGAACAACTGGCCGGTATCGCTCTTGATAACGACAAGATAAGCGCCGTCGGCAGTGTTTGCAATGCCGTTGAGGTTGAAGCCTGGGGCATATTGAATCGCCGTGCCATTCAGATCGCGCCAGTACTCAAATGTAAAGATGCCCTGCGCATTCGGTGCGACGCGGTAGATAATCGGCGTGCGCGAGTCGGTGAAGTAGGCCGCGCCATCGGGTGTAATCGTCACATCGTTGATGAACGTATTGCTGATGCCATTGTTGAATTGGCTGAGCAGCCGACCATTGCGCGTGTCGTACATCCAGATATTGCCAGTCGCGCCGCCAGAAACCCACAGGTAGCCGCGGTTATCGACCTTCAGGCCAATCGCTGTAGTGCGACCATCGGCCCCGCCCGGCAAGAACACCGTGAGACCTCGATTAGGCTGGCGCACGTCACCCCGATAAATCGTGCCGTCCGCCGTCGCGCCGACATAGAAGAAATTACTGTTTGGGTCTTTCGCAACGCCCTCGGGGAACACAGTCGCCCCGGCGGGAAAGTTGAACACCTGGGCGCGCTGGACGCCCGTCTGCTGCGGCGACTGCGCCTGGACGGCACTGGTCACGCCGAGCATCACGGCGAGCACAGCCAACGCCGCCGCCACACGGGAAAAGAATTGATACCGCATGCTACTGCTCCTTACACAAAATGATGATGCTATCCAAGCCTTCAAGATACGCGCCACAAGCGCCACTTTGCGGGTGAGAAGCTGCTAAGAAAGCTTTCTCATTACGCTAATAAAAAGGACGCCCGCCTGAATAACAGGCAGCCGCGCTCGCTTATACACCCCTCACCCCTGGCCCCTCTCCCCGCTGGGAGAGGGCTGGGGTGAGGGTGCAGCCTGTAGCTGGGTTACGCTTCCAGGGTGCTCAAATCGCCCTCGGGTAGGCCCAGCGCGCGGGCTTTGAGCACCCGCCGCATGATTTTGCCTGAACGGGTCTTTGGTAGGCCCGGCACAAAGCTGACCGTTTCAGGGCGGGCGATCGGCCCAAGCTCCTTGCCAACATGTTTGCGCAACTCGTCGGCCAGCGCGTCCGAGCCTTCGTAGCCCTGTCGCAGAATTACGTAGGTGTGAATGGCATTGCCCTTGACTTCGTGTGGCAGGCCGATCGCCGCCGCCTCAGCCACGGCCGGGTGCGAGACCAGCGCCGATTCGACCTCGGCAGTGCCAAGCCGGTAGCCAGAAACCTTGATCACATCGTCGATCCGTCCGATCACCCAGTAGTAGCCATCGGCATCCTTGCGGGCCGCGTCGCCCGCTGTGTAGAAACCGGGCAGCCGTGTCCAGTACTGCTGCACATAGCGTTTCGGGTCGCCATAAATCGTGCGCAGCATGGACGGCCAGGGCTTCTTGATTACAAGCAGGCCGTCGTCGGATTCGCTGGCTGGCAGGCCTTCCTCGTTCAGCACATCGCACTCGATGCCCAGAAACGGTTTAGTCCCGGAGCCAGGCTTTAGCGGCGTGGTCGGGTTGGGCGTAATCATGAACGCGCCGGTTTCGGTTTGCCACCAGGTGTCCATGATTGGGCAGTTGCCATGGCCGATCACGCGGTGGTACCAGCGCCACGCCTCGGGATTGATCGGCTCACCCACCGAACCAAGCAGCCGCAGCGAGGAAAGATCGTGCTTGGTCGGGTGCTCCTCGCCATAGCGCATCAGGCCACGGATAGCGGTCGGCGCAGTGTACAGAATGCTGACTTTGTACTTCTCGACAATGCTCCACCAGCGCGCTGGCGAGGGGTAGGATGGTGCGCCCTCGTAGATCACCTCGGTTGCACCCAGGATCAGCGGCCCGTAGACGATGTAGGAATGGCCTGTGATCCAGCCAGGGTCGGCGGCGCACCAGTAAATATCGTCGGGCTTGATGTCGAACACGAACGAGAGCGTAGCGGCCACTTGAACCTGGTAGCCGCCGCATGTGTGAACCAGCCCCTTAGGCGAGCCGGTGGTGCCCGAGGTGTACAGCATGAACAGCGGGTCTTCGGCGTCCATCTGCTCGGTCGCGCACGGCTCGTCCATGCCGGGCTGCGCCTCCAGCTCGTGCCACCAGAGATCGCGCCCGGCTTTCATCGGCACATCGTGGTCGGTGCGCTTGAACACAATCACCGTCTCGACGACGCCCTCACTCCGCTCGACCGCCTCGTCGGTGATCTTTTTCAGCTCGACGATCTTGTTGTTCATCCAGCCGCCGTCGCCGGTGATCAGCACCTTCGACTGCGCGTCCATGATCCGCGAGTGCAGCGCGTCGGTCGAGAAGCCACCATACACCACCGAGTGCATTGCACCGATTTTAGTGACCGCCAGCATGGCGAACAGCAACTGCGGCACGCGCGACAGGTAGATCGTGACCCGGTCGCCCTGCTGCACGCCCTGCGCTTTGAGCACATTCGCAAAGCGGTTGACTTCGCGGGCCAGCTCGGCGTAGGTGTAGTTGGTCGTTTCGCCCTGCTCGCTCTCGAAAATAATCGCAACTTTATCGCGGTTTGCGCCATTGGCGTGGCGATCGACCGCATTATGGACGATGTTGGTCTTGCCGCCGGTAAACCACTTGTAGAATGGTGCCTCAGATGCGTCCAGCACCTGATCCCAGGGCTGAAACCAGTCTAGGTAGCGGGTGGCCATCTCGCTCCAGAACTGCTCGGCATGCTCGATCGTCCAGACGTATAAGTCATCGACATTGTCAAAGCCCTTTTCGCGGGCATACGCCATGATATTCGAGTTCTCGACCAGTGCTTGCGGCGGGTAGTAGAACTTCGGTTCCGTGCTGGAAGTGGCGGGGGGCGTTGCTTCAACTGTCATCGGTGCGCTCCTCACATGACGCTACGGGGCGATGGATGGTCTAGTGTAGCAGATTTTTCGCCACGAAGACAACCTGCCATCGCACCCGGCGCTAAAACGCCAGGCTATTTGGTATTGCGGCCGCCGTGGTATTCAAGCACCCGGCGCTGAAGCGCCGGGGCAGACGCGCGCGATTTTTTGCCACGAAGACACGAAGGCACCAAGTTTTGTTTTGATCTTCGTGGCAAATTATGTTCGGCTGACCGCGTCGCGCAGGTGCTGCCAGGCTTGGCGTGCCTCTTCGACTGAGCCTTCGTCCTCGATCGTCGTGATGTCGCCCGGATCCTTGCCCAACGTGACCGCCTTCAGCACCCGGCGCATGATTTTACCGGAGCGGGTTTTCGGCAGCATGTTGACGAATTCCAGTTCGCCGATCACGGCTATTGGGCCAAGCTCGAGGCGCACGACATCAAGCAAGGCACGCCGCAGCTCGTCGCTGGCAGTGTAGCCATTGCGCAGCACAATGAACGCCGCGATCACTTCGCCACGCAGATCGTCGGGCCGCCCGGTTGCGCCAGCCTCGGCCACGGCAGGGTGCTTGAGAAAAGCGGTCTCGACCTCGACCGTGCCAATGCGGTGGGCCGCGATCTTAATGATTTCGTCGGCGCGCCCAGCGAACCAGACATAGCCATCGGCATCGATCATGGCCGAATCGCCAGTCGAGTAGACGCCCTCGATTCGGCTCCAGTAGTCGCGGCCATAGCGTTCCGGCTCGCCCCACAGCGAGGCGATCAGGCCAGGAAACGGGCGGCGGATGGCCATAATGCCCTTTTCGTTCGGCCCACACGGCTCGCCATCCGGCGTCAGAATGACCGCATCGATGCCGGGTAGTGGCATGCCGGAGGAACCGGGCTTGATCGGTTGCAAGCCCAGGCCGTAGGGGTTGCCAATGATCGGCCCGCCAGTTTCGGTCTGCCACATATGGTCGATCACGGGAATACGGTCGTTCAGTACCGTCTTCTGGAGCCACTCCCAGGCCGGGGCGTTCAGCACCTCACCGGCGCAGAACACGCGCTCGAGCGAGGACAGATCAGCCGCGCGGGCATGCTGCTCGCCATAGCGCATCATCAGGCGCACCGCCGTGGGCGAGGTGAACAAGCCCGTGACCTTCAGCTCCTCGACCAGCTGCCAGAGCGCACCAGGCTGCGGGTAATCAATCGCGCCCTCGTACACAACACTGGTACAGCCAAAGATCAGCGGCGCGTAGACCATGTACGAATGGCCGACAATCCAGCCGATGTCCGAGGTAGACCACCAGATATCGTCCGGCCTCAACGCGAACAGCAGCTCGCCCATGCTGTGAATTTGCACCTGGTAGCCGCCATGCCGGTGGACGGCCAGCTTGGGCTTGGCGGTCGTCCCCGAAGTCGCCAGGATAAAGGCCGGCTCATTCGACTCAACTGGCGTGAGTGCGCCGCTATGGCCCGCGCCGCGTGCCAGAAACGCATCCCAGTTTATGTCATGCTCCAAAAGCACCAGCTCGCCCGCGCCGCGCTGGAGCACCACCACACGCTCGACCGTCGGGCAGCCCAGCGCCATCGCGCCATCGACCAGGCCCTTGAGCGGCACATCCTTGCCCTTGCGCGAGGTCAGATCGGCAGTAAAAATCAGCTTCGAGCCACTGGCATTGACCCGATCGGCCAGCGCGCCGGAGCCGAAGCCGGCGAACACGACCGAGTGAATTGCGCCGATCCGCACCGTGGCCAGCATCAGCACAATCGCATCTAGTGTCGTTGGCATGTAGATCGTCAGCCGGTCGCCGCGTTCGATGCCCATGCCGCGCAGAGCCGCCGCGCAGGCCACAACCTGGTCGAGCAGCTCGCGGTAGGTGAGGCTACGCCGCTCGCCGCGCTCGCTAGCGAACAGCAGCGCCACATGTTCGCCCCGGCCTGCATCGACATGGCGATCGAGTGCGCTGTAGGCCAGGTTGGTTTCGCCGCCGACGAACCAGCGAAAGCTGGGCTGTTCCCAGACGAACACCTGCTCCCAGGGCTTGAGCCAGGGCAGGCGCGCCGCTGCGTCGGCCCAAAACGCATCAGGGTCGGCTAGCGCCGCTTCGCGCAAGCGCTGCACAACATCGGTGTTGGTCATATATGCACCTCAATGAAACAGGAGACAAAGGACGAACGACGAACGACGAAAGCTAATACAGCTACGTTCGTCGTTCGTCGTTCGTCGTTCGTCTAATTCGCTCTAGTCGCGGCCAACTGGAGTTGGGTAGGCCTCGGCGGTTTCATCCCAAATCTTAACCGATTTGGTTTCCCGCAGTAACAGCGAGCCGCAGACGACCGTAATTGCGCCAATAATGATCGGGTAGAGCAGGCCGGCGTAGATGTTGCCGGTGGCCGCGCAGAGCGCAAGGCCGATCACGGGCAGCAGGCCACCGAATACACCATTGCCAATATGGTACGGCAGCGACATCGAAGTATAGCGCACACGCGCCGGGAAGGCCTCGACCAGATAGGCCGCGATCGGCCCGTAGACCATGGTCACGAAAATCACCTGAATGAAGATCAGCGCGACCATCAGAACCACATTCGGGTTGGCCGCAATTGGGGCAGCCACCATCGCACCCGCCGCATCAAGCGTCATCGGGGTTAGCGTAATGTTACCAGTGACCGGATTCGCCTTTGAAACCAGGCCGACGATGTTCTGACCAGACGCCGCCGCCATCCCAATGTAGATTGGGTAGTACGAAATGATTGCCAGCAGGATGCCGACCATCATCAGCCACTTGCGTCCAATTCGATCAGAAAGCGCGCCGAACACCACAAAGAACGGCATAGCGAGCAACAACGCGATCGCCACAATCTGCGAGGAAAGCGCGCTGTCCACTTTCAGAATCGATTGGAGATAGAACAGCGCATAGAACTGGCCGGTGTACCAAACCACACCCTGGCCTGCGGTCGCGCCGAACAGCGAGATCAGCACGCGCTTGATGTTTTCCCAACTCCCAAACGCTTCCTTGAGTGGATTAGTAGAAACATTGCCGGTGGCTTTCAGATGCGTGAAAATCGGCGACTCCTGCATTTGCATGCGAATGTACACCGACATGATCACCAGCACCGACGAAAGCAGAAACGGAATGCGCCAGCCCCACTCGCGGAAGGGATCAGTCTCAGCCGCAGGATTGTAACCCATCAGGTTCTGCACCGTCAGGATGACCGCCAGCGAGATGAACAAGCCCAGTGTGGCGGTGATCTGGATGAAGCTCGTAAAGAAGCCGCGCCGATTATCTGGCACATGTTCAGCCACATACGTCGCCGCGCCGCCGTATTCGCCGCCGAGCGCCAGGCCCTGGAGTACACGGATAACCAGCAGAATAATCGGAGCCGCAACACCTATCTGGGCATAGGTTGGCAGAAGACCAATCAGGGTTGTCGCACCGCCCATGAGCAGCAGCGTGACCAAAAAGGCGTACTTACGGCCAACCATGTCGCCAATGCGGCCAAAGAACAGCGCACCAAATGGACGCACGATGAATCCGACTGCGAACGTAGACAGGTAGGCGATCAGCGCGAGCGTATTGTTACCTTGGGGATAGAACAAGGGCGAGATCGTAGCCGCCAGCGAGCCGAAGATGTAGAAGTCATACCATTCGATCACGGTACCGGCAGAGGATGCGCCGATTACCTGCCAAATCTTTCGCTCTGCTACCGGATTTGCCGATAGCACTTGTGCCTGAGTCGCCATGCTGGGAACCTCCTGTGTTCGTGGGGCTGTGCATCATTGCATAGGGCTGGGGTCAGAACTCGTGGGTCGCTGCGCATGCTGTGTCAATGGCCGATGGGCTGACATCCTCCTTTTTCATGGCACCTGCCAGGCGATACGGCGATCCAGGCCCAGCGTGGGGCCGAGAACGTGATGACGGCTTGGTCGAGCGTTCGTTGGCAGTAGGTTGATACGACAAGTGATGCTGGAACTCTACACGCAGATTGTCAAGAATGTACAAGCGAAGTATAAATTTTAGGTAAAATTTACAGGTACAGCCGCAATTCCTCGCAGCAAACACTGCGTGCTATAATAAAAGACCTATGCAGATACACGATTGTAGCCGTGAGGAACTGAATCACAATGATGAACTTT
>JACMIM010000586.1 GCA_014381165.1 Roseiflexaceae bacterium | reverse complement strand
TGGTCAAGCCGCGCGGGCGCAAGCAGATCACTCGCCATCACACTGCCGTTTGCCGTCGACTCACCGCCGTGGCAACTGGCACAATAGAAGCGGTACACCTGCTGGCCAGCCAACACCGTGCGAATATCGCGGTTCACGGCGGATGGTGCGGCGCTCGTCGTTCTGAGATCTGGCGGCGGCTGTGCTGGTGCATCACGCCGACTGACCCATGCTTCCACCAGAACGACCAGCAGCACGACCGCAGCGATCGCGCTATACGTTCCAATCACCCGCGCTGACCGCCGTTGCTGCTTCATACTACTACCCTGCTCGCCTTGCTGGAACGGTGTTAGCGAATCCAATCTAACGCGCCGTGATCGCCAAGCGGGCTGATACGGCGCAGTTCGCTGCCGTCGGGCCGCATGCGGTACATGCCACCGTAGCCCATGATCACCAGCTCTGCCCCGTCCGGCGAAAACACCGCCATTGGCAAATCTTCATAGAAGCTGGTCAGGCGCTGCAAGCCGGTGCCATCACTATTCACCCGCCAGACGTCCCATGGCGCACCGTGTGCTTCCGCAACCGGCGGTTGAAACCATCCCACCACGCCATCGACCAGCGAGCGCGTGGTTGCGGCGACGGGCATCCCCTTGGCGTCGGTTGCGGGTCCATCGATGGCGGCAAACACCAACGTGTTCCCATCGGGTGAGAAGCGTGGCGCAAAGAAGCTACTAAAGCCATCGCCCGGAACGACTTCGCGCGCATCGCTGCCATCGGGGTTTGCGACCATCAGCGACATCGTGGAGTTGTCGTCGTGAAGGCGCAGGTAGGCAAGCTTGCGACCATCGAGTGACAGCGATGGGTCGAGGGCATCCTCGATAATCACCTGTCGCGCGCCGCTCGCGAGGTCGATGCGCACCACCTGCGGGCGCCAATCGTCGCTCTGCGCGGGGTCGTCTTGCACGCCATTGTGCATGACGAAGAGCGCGTTGCCGTCAGGGGTCCACGATGGCAAATACAGGCTGGCGTTATCACTGCGCCACATCACCTGCTGGTCACTGCCATCGAGGTTCATGGTGTAGAGTGCGCTCGCCGGGTATGGCGAGGTCGAGGTAATGGGCGGTGGCGAAACGGTTACAAAGGCGACACGGCCCGTGCTGGGCGTGTACACCGGCTGGCCCGCGTATTCGCCCTCGGCAAACTGGGTACGTTGCAGGGGATCAGCAGCACTGCCATCGCTATGCCAGATATTGCCACTGCGTGCAAATACGAGCGGTGGCAGCGGCTCATTGGTGTCGGCATATAGCGGTGGCAGTTCAACCGACAGATCGATCGTTGGAACTACAGTCTGGATTGTTGCCGTGAGTGCAAAGGTAGGAATCGGAACTGCCACCACAGCAGGCGCTTTGAAGGAGCGCAAATAGGCGACGAGGTACCAAATCTGCTCCTCGGTCAATTGGTCGGCATAGGCCGGCATTGCGCTGTCTGGCATACCTGTGGCAATCCGCCCGTAGAGATCAGCATCCGTCAGCAGGCCGGGTTGCACACGCGTGACCAGGTCAGCCAGGGGCGCATCGAGGTTCTGTGCCGCCGGGCCATCGCCACGACCGCTGGTGCCGTGGCATGTGGCGCAGTACGCGCGATAGAGTTGCTGGCCGACTAGCACGGTTTGGGTATCGACCCGCAACGGGCTACGCTGCGCGTTTGCAGTGCTGCTCGGGGTGCGCGCTGCACGCGCCGTGTCTTCCGCCATATCTGAACGACTCTGCCGGTTGATCCAGGCTTCGGCGGTGAGAACCAGCAGTAATAGCAGCGCAATCGTGCCGTACACCGCGAGCCGGCGTGGAAGGAATGGGTGCTTCATACGGGTAGCATACCATATCAGATGGCGTTTGGACGGAGCCACGCCAGCAATGGTATAATAAAAACGGGGTTGCTACTTACGTGAGGCATTGCATGCAAGATGTCCTTCGACCGCCCGTCGCTGTCGGTGACCGCGTGCGGCGTAGCCTGCTTCCGATTGCAAGCATTGGCGTGGTCGGTCTGCTGTGGCTTGGCAGCGGTGTCCTGGTGCCGACGGCTTGGGCATCGTATACCGACCGCTTTCGCACGTTTGTGACCATCTTCCTGGGTATTTTTATCGAAGCGCTGCCATTTCTGCTGGCCGGCGTGCTGGTATCATCGGCCATTCACTTATTCATGACACCCGAGCGGCTCCAGCGGCTGCTGCCTCGTGGTGCGTTTCCGAGCGCCCTGACCGGTTCGCTGCTCGGGCTGGTCTTTCCGGTGTGCGAGTGCGGCTCGGTGCCCGCCGCCCGGCAGTTGCTGCGCAAGGGCGCGCCGTTGCCACTCGGGATCGCTTTTATGCTGGCCTCGCCCGTGGTCAACCCGATTGTCATCATCAGCACAGCCGTTGCGTTTGGGAATATCTTTGGGTGGGAGTTCGTGGCGTGGCGGGTTGGGCTCACGGTGGGAATTGCCGTGATTGTGAGTTTGATCATTGGCACTGGTGTGACCGCAGAACACACGCTTGCGCGCAGGATTCTCGCGCCCGTGGATGCGCCCAATCATGACCACCAGCACGCGCACGACCACGGCCATGAGCATCACGACCACGATCACCACGATAACGAGTTCGCGGACGAAAGTCGGCTTGGGCGCGTGCTGACCCACGCCGGCGAGGAATTCTTTGAGATGAGCCGCTTTCTAGTGATTGGTGGCCTGCTGGCGGCGGGGCTGCAAACGTTTATCGCGCCCGATCTGCTGCTGTCGCTTGGTGAAGGCCCCATCCTTTCGGTCGTAATCATGATGCTGCTGGCTGTCGTGCTGTCGATCTGCTCAACCGTCGATTCCTTTGTGGCCTTGTCGTTCGTCGGAACATTTGCCCCAGGCGCGCTGCTGGCGTTCTTGGTGTTTGGGCCGATGGTGGACATCAAAAGCACCCTGATGTTCACGAGTACCTTTCAGCGTCGTACCGTCGCACGTATGATTGTGTTGATTGCCGCGCTGGCCGCATCGAGCACAATACTGATCAATTTATATGGCTAAATCAGCGTCCATCACGGCGGAAGATCGCCCGATAAACTGGCCAGCCATGATCGAAACTGGGCTACTGGTCATTACCGCCGCCCTGCTGCTCACGAAAGTCAGCCGCGGCGTCATGATCTTTTACATCCACCCGCGCTACAACTGGCTGGTCATCGCCAGCGCGCTCGTGTTACTCGGTATCGCCGGGGTGCGTATGCAGCGGATCTTTGTCGAGCATCCTGAGCGCTTGGTGGGCCGTCTGCCGATTTACTTTCTGCTGGCATTGCCCCTGCTCTTCGGCACGTTCATTCCGGCCCAGCCACTCGATGCGAGCGCGCTGGCGGGCCGGGGTGTTGATGCGCTTGGGGTTGGCAAC
>JACMIM010000585.1 GCA_014381165.1 Roseiflexaceae bacterium | reverse complement strand
CCCCGGCCTATCACATCATTCCTGGCGCTCACCGTTGGCGTGCTGATCAAATACTTGGCGCTGATCTTCGGCCCGCTGCTGCTGGCCGCGTCGCTGCGACGGCTGCCAACCTGGCGGGCGCGGGCCGGGCTGATCATTTGGGGAGCGCTGATTTGCGGTGGGCTGGTGGCATTGGCCTATGCCCCGTTCTGGCAGGGCGCGGCCACGCTGCGCAACTTCGGCGACCGCGGCTCGCTGTTCTATGCCTCGCCGATCGCCGTGCTTCAGGCAGCAATGCAAGAAATTGGCCTGACCAAAGCGGCGGCGCAGAGCATGGCCTCCCTGGGCGCGACGCTGCTGCTGGCAGGCGGCGCGCTGTTTTCGGCCTGGCGCGGCTGGCGTGCGCCGGCAAACGTGCCAGCCCATGCGCTCGGCCTGCTGCTGTGGTTCTTGCTGGTGGCGAACCCCTGGTTCCAGCCCTGGTACCTGTTGTGGCCTTTGGCGCTGGTGGCCGTGCAACCGCAGAACACCCGCGCGGTCAAGACAATCGTGCTGTTCTCGCTGACGGCCATGATCAGCTACCTGGCCGGGTCGTTTCTGCTGCCGGCGCTGGGCTGGCAGGGCGAAAGTGCGGCATGGAACCTTCTGCTGACTATTCTGATCTACGGGCCGCCCCTGCTTGTCCTGCTTGGCGGGCGCGGGCTGCTGTTGCGGCAGGCCGATGCACGGGCGCTAATCGGCGTGGAATAATAGAAAGAAGGAACGCCCGCCACCAATTGGCGGCGGGCGTACATGCGGGGCTAGCCCCTGCGGGCTACTACGGTCGGTGCGTTAGCGGCTGCTTTCCTGGGCTTTGCGCAGCTCCTCGACACGGGCGCTGAGCTGGGCCAGCTTGGTCGAAAGGTCGTCGATGTCGCGCTTCGAGGGCACATTCAGCCGGTTCAGGAACTGCTCGACGCCGTTCTCGACCTGGCGGCTGATGTCGCTCCCAGCATCGCTTGCGTCGAACCGAGCCTGCTTCATGCGCAGCCCCATCTCCTGGGTCAGCTTCTCGCCATCCTTCTGGGCCAGCTCGCCACGCTCGACCAGCTGACTGACCACCTTCTCCACTTCGTCGCGCGTGATTGCCGCCGCGCCGATGCTGGCCAGCACCAGCCGACGCATGCCGTCGAACAGCGAAGCGCTCGCCCGCTCTGTCGGCTCGGGCACGCTGACGTTGACCTCAACTTCATCATTCATGATCTGCTCCTCTCGTCCCAGGGACACTAAATATAACGCATTGCGTTAATTCGAGTATACCAGCCACTGGAACCAGCGTCAAGCATCCCAAGGCGTGAAGTGTGGCACGAAGTTATATGGCATCCCGGCGGCCGCAGGCGGGTTAAAACCCGCTGCTGGTATCGCGAAGTGCGCTGAAGCGCGTTAATGTGCTGGAACGCGCTTCAGCGCGTTTTGGCATAGCAGACGCCGGATGCATCCGGTGGCCGTGGTGTCGGCGCGCAACAATACACCACCGTGGAGGTATTTCCCATGCGGCGGCTGGTGATGTCGGCTATAATGCGGCTAGGCTAGCACTAGCAGGTACAAAGCGTCTATGCATCTTTTCAGCCCACTTTCGATCGGCCCACTGCGCCTGCCAAACCGGATCGTTTGCTCGGCACTGGCCAGCGGTCATAGCACCTACGAAGGCGGCGCAGCCCCTGCGTTGGTCAACTACTATGCCGCCCGCGCCCTTGGCGGCGCGGGCAGCGTGGTGATCGAGGCCTGCTGGCCGCTTCAGCCAGCCGTGCGTGCCGCGCACCTTGGCCTCTACGACGATGATTTCATCCCAGGGCTGCGTGTGGCGATCGAACGGATTCACCACGCTGGTGCATACGCGATCGTGCTGATCGACCAGCCGCTGGACATAGCGCAGATGGCGGACGCCGAGCTGGAGCAGATCAGCCGGGCCTGGATTGCAGCGGCCCAGCGGGCCAGCCAGGCCGGCGCTGATGGCATTATGCTTTCATGCGCGGATGGCGGGCCGTTTCATCAGCTGCTTTCGCCGCTTTCGAACCGGCGCGCTGGGGTGTTCGGCGGCACACTGGAGCATCGCACGCGCCTGCTGCTGGGAACAGCCGAGCGCATCCACGCCCGCTTTGGTGGGCACATGCTGCTTGGGCTACGCCTGCTCGCCGACGAGTTCACGCCGGGCGGAGTTTCAATGCAGGATGCCCGCGTGGTCGCGCGCCGCTTGACCGGCGCTGGCGTCAACCTGGTCGAGGTATTTGCCCTGGCCGGTGGTGCATCGCCCATGGCCTTGTTTCCGGGCTGGCGCACGCCGCTTTCCTCGGCGATTCGCGCCGTTGTCGATGTGCCAGTGATGGTTGGCGATCTCAATGATGATCCCGTGTTTGCAAACAGTGTTCTGGTCGAGCGCTCGGCAGATCTCTTGGCGCTTGGCGAGGTGCTGCGTGCTGATCCAATATGGCCCCAGCGGGCGCGTGCTACGCTGGGCCTTCAACCACATCAAGAAAGGCTCCATCGATGATGTCTGAGCATCGGCTTTCGAATGGCATGCTGGTTCTACTGCGTGAAAACCACGCTGCGCCAGTAGCGACCCGCTGGGTTTGGTATCGGGTTGGCTCACGCAATGAAACTCCTGGCACCACCGGCATTTCGCATTGGGTCGAGCATATGCTGTTCAAAGGCACGCCGACAATCCCCAAAGGCGAGATGGATCGCTTGGTAGCGCGTAACGGCGGCTCGTTCAATGGCTTCACTTCCTACGATTACACCGCCTATTTCGAAACCCTACCAGTCGATCGGATCGAGCTGGGACTTCAGATCGAATCCGACCGCATGTCGAATGCCCTGTT
>JACMIM010000584.1 GCA_014381165.1 Roseiflexaceae bacterium | reverse complement strand
GGCAAAAAAGAAATCGTTGGGGCCGTAGACACCAAACCCCCGCAAACGCGGCCTCCTCTAAGTAGTTACTATCATTCAACACGCTGAATGCGGCAATGCAACCGATGCGCTGCGTGAGGCGTAGTAGTAGCATAGTGCAAATCGAACGCGCTTCAGCCCTTCAGAATCTTGGATTGGTAGAACACATGTTGCGATCATGGCTTTTCCCGGTGCGTGAGGCCCGCGCCGCCGGATTTGGTCGGCTGCTCAGTTATTTGCGTCCACACGGCGGGCGCATGGCGATGGCACTAGTTGGCCTGCTGGCCAGCAGTTCTGTGGCGATCATCTTCCCGCTTGTGATCGGCAATACTATCGCCGAGGTGCTAGCGGCTGGTGATCTAGCGCTGCTCAACCGCTTCATCCTCATGCTGGTGGGCTTGTTTGCCGTCCAGGCCGTCGGCCAGTTCGTGCAGTCGTATTTTCTAGGATCCACCAGCGAACGCGTGGTGTATGCGCTGCGCACCAGCCTGTACCGTCGCCTCACCACGCTTTCACTCGATTTCTTTGCGCGCAACCGCACCGGCGAGCTGACCTCGCGCCTGTCGAGCGATGTTACATTGATCAGCTCATTTCTAACCAGCGGCCTGACTTCGATGCTAAGTAGCATTATCCTGGTGATCGGCTCGGTCGTGGTGGTGTTTGTGCTGAACCCGCAGCTCACCTTTTTGCTGCTGGCGATCGTGCCAGCGCTGGTTGGCGTGGCGCTGGCGATCGGGCGGCCGATCGAGCGGCTCAGCACGCAGGTTCAGGACAACCTGGCGCGTGCCACCGCCACCGCTAGCGAGGGCATTTCGGGCATTCGGATCATCAAAAGCTTTGGCCGCGAGCAGGACGAGGCCGAGCGCTACGAGCGCGATTTGACGCTGGCGGTGGCTTCAGCCATGCGTGTGGTGCGGCTGAATTCAATCTTCGGCGCAACCATGGTATTTCTCGGTTTTGGCGCGATCGCGGCGATCATGTGGTTCGCTGGCCGTCAGGTGATCGCTGGCACCATGACAATCGGCCTGATCACCAGCTTTCTGGTGTATGGTATGCAAATCGCCTTTGGCATCGGCCAGCTGACCAGTGTCTACCAGCAGTTCCGCCAGGCACTCGGCGCGACCAAACGGGCCTTTGAGTTGCTCGATACCGCGCCAACTGTCGAGGATCGACCGGACGCCTACCCGCTGCCGGACGTGGCGGGCGCGCTAACCGTTGCAGGCGTCAGTTTTGGCTACCGCGACGACACGCCAGTTATTCACGATCTGAGCTTGAACGTAGCCCCTGGCGAGATCATCGCGCTGGTTGGGCCGAGCGGCGCGGGCAAGAGCACGCTGTTTAATCTGCTGCTGCGCTTTCACGACCCCCAACAAGGTTCTATCAGCTTCGACGGGCACGATTTGCGCGATGTCACGCAGGCCAGCCTGCGCGCCCAGGTTGGGTTGGTACCACAAGAGCCGTTTCTGTTCAGCGGCAGCGTGGCCGAGAATATCGCGTATGGTCGCATCGGCGCAAGCGAGGCCGAGATTATTGCGGCAGCGCAGGCAGCCAACGCGCATAACTTCATCGAGCAACTGCCCGAAGGCTACCAAACCACGGTGGGCGAGCGCGGTCTGAATCTAAGCGGCGGCCAGCGCCAGCGCGTGGCGATCGCGCGGGCGATTCTGAAAGACCCGCACATTCTGCTGCTCGACGAAGCCACCAGCGCGCTTGATAACGAATCGGAGATGTTGGTGCAGGGCGCGCTCAACCGGCTGATGCGCGGGCGCACGACCCTGGTGATCGCGCACCGGCTCAGCACCGTGAATGCCGCGCACCGAATTGTGGTGATGGATCAGGGTAGGATCGCCGAAATCGGCACGCACACCGAGCTGATCGCGCTCGACGGGCTGTATGCGCGGCTGTATACGCTGCAATTCCGCAACGAGGAGCAGTTCGTACAGTAAGCCCGTACAACAGCCCTAACCACCACGGCAGCAAGACACCAAGCTTTATAAAGCTTGGTGTCTTGCTGCCGTGGTGGTGAAAATTATTGCTGCGGTCGCTGCGCTACATCCTGTACTGCCAAGCGGAAGTCGCTAAACACCGCCGCCAGCGTTGTGGGCGTGTAGTGGGCGTTCAGGCCGCTTGGGTTGGGCAACACCCACACGCGGGTCACGCCGATCAGTCGCTCCTGGCGGCCAATCACGGCGCGCGGCAGGTCGAAAGCCGTTCGGTAGGCCGTGATACCCAGCACTGCCAGCACGGCGGGCTGGAAATACAGCACCTTCTCGACCAGCGCCAGACCGCCTGCGCGCAACTCCTCGGCGGCCAGCTCAGCGGCGGCGGCCGTAATCCGTGGAGCAATATTGGTGATGCCAAGGCCATAGTCGAGCAGTTCACGCTCTTCAGCCGGGGCCAACTGGCGCGGCGTAAAGCCCGAGCGGTGCAGGGCTGGCCAGAAGCGGTTGCCAGGGCGCGCAAAGTGGTGGCCGGTCACGCCCGAGATCATGCCAGGGTTGATACCGCAGAATAATACCCACAGCCCCGGCGCAATCAGATCGCGAAGATCTTTATGTCGAGCTGTTACAGGTTCCATGTTAAGCGAGTTCGATCTCGATATACGTGGTGCCCTTGGGAGCCTGCGCACGCATAACGCCATCCTCGTCCTTGGATAGAAAGCCCATGCGCTGGGCCATCTCTTCACCACGCTCGCTGATCATTCGCCCGATGATCGTGTCGATCACATGCGGGTCTTCGGTCACACGAGCCGTGCCCTGATGCAGCTCACCGCGCAGGCGCACCGCCACTGGCGCGCCGCCGATGAAGTTTTTTGTCCAGGCGCTGTGCGAGAACACAAACAGCTTGCTGCCCTCCTGCATGTAGCCGACCGGAATCATGTAGCGCTTGCCGCTTTTACGCCCCTGGAAAATCAAAATCAGTAGGTTGTCACTCAGCGGGCGGTGGAGTGGCGAGCGCAGCACTGCCATCAAGACAGGGTTAGCGATGTTGTAGGCCCATTTTGGCATGGGCGGCCCCTGGCGCTCCTCGGTTCCTTGCGTGTTCGTTTGTTCGCTCATCGCTCGCCTCCTTGTTATTTCCAGTTGAATACAGCAGTCATCAGGCCACCAGTGGCCGAACTCAGCGCCGCGTATGTGGCTGCGGCCTCAGCAGGAGCAGCCTCGATGCTGATCAGATCGCGCACCGCAAGCGCGCCACTGGCGATCAGCTCAAGCGAGCGGCGCAGATCGCGCGGCTGGTAGTCGCGCGTTAGTTGCAGCGTCAGCTCTTTACGGAAGGCCTCCTGATACGGAAAGCTCACATCGGCTGGATAACTGCCCTGGATTAGCAGCCGCGAAGGTGTGACCAGCGTATCGCCCCACGGCACGTCCTTCGCCATCTCGATCGCCTGCGGCAGCACTGCCCGCGCCCCGGTCGCGTCGACAATCACATCTGCACCATGCGGCAATACCTCGGCCAACGTCGAAGCCAGCATTTCACCGGCAAGATAGGCCTCTATTCCAGCGGCGCGGGCCAGCGCGACCCGCTCCGGAACGCGGTCGGTGGCCACAACCCGCGCGCCAGCCAGCTGGTGCAGTCGCGCCGAGAATTGGCCGATTGGGCCAAGCCCGACAACCGCAACAGTCTCATGAATCTGCGGGCGGCTGACCCGCACGCCGTGCAGCGCGATCGCGGCCAACGCAGCCCCTGCGGCTTCGAGCAGGCCGACGCGCTCGTCCAGCGCAAACACATCGCCCTCACGCACCACCGCGTGGCCGATATGGCCACCCCACAGCCGCGCCACCGACACACGCTGCGTTCCTCGGCAGAACACCCGCGTGCCAATTGGCAGTGTGGTTTGCTCGCCCCGGCCAATCACGCTGCCAGTTTGGGCATAGCCGGGAATGAACGGCCACTCGGGCTGGCCAGGCTGCAAGCCAGCCAAACAACGCAGCTCAGTACCAGGGCTCACACACGAATATGCCGTTTCGATCAGCAGCTCATCGCTCGCCGGAGCTGGCAGCTCGACCTCACCAAGCGCGACGGTGTGAACGCCGGTGACGAGACCAGCTTGTGTTTTCATGTTATGTCAAACTATACGCGATTTGCTGTGGCACACATACCAGCATAACACATATTCTGTAGCCACCACGGCCACCGGGTGAACCCGGCACCTGATGCGGCTAGGAGTCGCGCAGTTGCCCAAGCGCTTTCACTTTACCTGCGGCGGGCAAAGAAACACCTCATCATTGTTTCGGTTTTTGGCGCACTGCGCCAAAAACCGAAACAAGAAAGATAGAATTTCCCTGCTGCCGCAGGCAGGAACCGCCAACTACGTAAGTCCTAACACCAAAACGCGCTGAAGCACGTTCAACCGCGCCAACGCACTTCAGCGCGTTTCGCGTACCAGCAGTGGGCTTCAGCCCACGCACGGGGTAGCGCAACAAGTTGAATCCCACCTCACGCCAAAGTGGCAATACAGCCATGCTATACTAGCGTTGCACTGCATTGCACAAAGGAATACACCAATGACAACACGAATCGCTTGCGTTGGCACGGGCTGGGTAGCTGGCCGCCACCTCGAGGTGCTTTCGCGCATGGATGATCTTGCGATCGTGGCGGTAGCTGGTCGCGAAGCTGCCCGCGCCGCGCCGCTGGCCCAACGCTACAATGCACAGGCGTATGGCGATCTCGTGCAGATGCTGGACGATCAGCAGCCCGATGCGCTGCTGATCTGCACCATTCCCGGCAACCATGGCCAGGCCGAGCAGGCGGCGTTACAGCGCAACATCCCGTTTCTGGTCGAAAAGCCACTCGCCGCCGATTGGCAGACCGCCAGCGAGATCGCGGACGCTGTCGAGCAGGCTGGCCTGATCACCTCAGTCGCCTACCACTGGCGCTACCACGCGACCGTCGAGCGCGCCCGGCAATTTCTCGCAGGGCGGCATGTCGCGCTGGTGCAGGGCTACTGGCTCGATTCGACGCCGCCGCCTGCCTGGTGGTCGATCGAGGCCGAATCGGGCGGGCAGTTGGTCGAACAGGCCACACATATTTTCGATCTAGCCCGCTTGCTGGTCGGCGAGGCTAGCCAGGTCTACGCCGCCAGCGCGCCGGTCGAGCACACGGGCGGGCGGCGGGGCGATGTCCACCAGGCGAGCGCGGCGACCGTGCGCTTCGAGAACGGTGCTGTTGGCACCTTCGCAGCCACCTGCCTGTTGTGGAGCCAATACCGCGCCGGGCTGCATCTGTTTGGCGAGGGCTTTGCGATCGAGCTGGGCGAGCGCCTGCTGGTTATGTCGACTCCCGAGGGGCGGCAGGAGTTCCACAGCGATGCTGATGCGTTTGTGGCCGAGGACGCAGCCTTCATCCAGGCGGTGCGCAGTGGCGACCGCAGCGGCATCCGCTCGACCTACGCCGATGCGCTGCGCACGCATCGCCTGACCACCCAAGCGCGCGCCTCGGCGCAGCAGGGCCTGGCGCTTTCGACAAGCCCTACCTTATTCTAAATAGGACTTACGCACTTAGCGACTTCCGCCTGCGGCAGCATGGAACATCTATCTTTTTTGTTTGGTTACTTCCTTGCTCGCCGCAAGGGAGACGAAAGCGTTTGGGCAGCTGCGTAAGTTCCTAAAATAAACGTACCAGAACAGATCGTCCATATGACCATAAATACCAGCAACCACGATGTTGATCAACAACTGAGAAACGGCATTTCCAAGGAATACTTTGCAGATGGCGCGCTGTCCGCTGTCGGCGAGTGTATGAATGGGCAAAAGACCGGCGAGTGGAAATACTATTTACGTAATGGGTTGTTGAAAGCGATCGGCAACTACGAGAATGGCACCATGGTGGGAGCATGGACGTGGTATCGCGAGAACGGACAGCTGATGCAAATAGGTACGTTTGCGGATGGCAGGAAAACCGGAGTTTGGAAGCGCTATCATCCAAATGGACTGCTGCACGATGAGGGTGAATATAGCAACGATAAGAAAAGTGGCGAGTGGAAGACGTATGATACGCACGAAGCTCTCACCAAGACGAAACAGTATAAAGGCTGAATCGATGGCGCACGCCAGCGAGAAATGGCGGCCTGACTTCGAGCAGGCCATGGGCGAAGCGTTTGGCGATTTCGTCAGTCCGCCGGTTCCGTTCGAGGACGCATCGCCGCATGAGTGCTGCGAAGTCGTGTGGTCGGTGGTTGGGCGTGGTGTAACTCCGCGTGTGCTAGACGCACTGACCGACGCCCAAATTGTTGCGTTGAGCCAGGAGTTCGGCGAGTATTTTGGCTCGCAGGCACCGTCGGTCGAACAAATCAAAGCTGCGATTGCGCAGACGCTCGGGCGTTGGCCAGTCGGTTCACTTGATGAGTAATAGTATGTCACCTAATCCTAGCTTCGCCCAGGCCAAACAGCAACTCGAAGCGGCGCTCGCAGCACTCGATGCCCCGCGCGAGGCAAGCCGCAACACTGCACTCGTGCTGCGCGATGTGCCGCTCGATCGACCGCCGCCCGCCGCGCCAGCACATGAGCTTGCGCCAACCGCACGGTCGCCAGTTCGCTTCGCTTCCTTGCACCCTGTCACCGCCGTCGAAGCGCGTGCGCGCGCACTAACTGCACGGCTAACCCACACGGCGCGCGAGCTGACGATCACGGCATTTATCGGAGTGCAGCGTGCGACCAGCCGCGCCGATGGGCCGCGCCGCCGGCCACAGCCGCCCACCGTGATCGTGCAGGCCGCCGTGCCCGCCGAGGACTCGCTGGTCGAACGCGGGCAGGCGGCGACCAAAGGCCTGCTCGACGCAGCTGTCTCGCAAACAATCGATTACCTGGTGCAAAATCCGCTTGTTCAGCGCGCGTTGATCGAGGATGTTGTGCGCTCGCCCGTGATGGACACCGTGATCGTCGAGCTAGCGCGACGCGCCGGTACGCAGCAGGCACTTGCCGAACTTGTGCGCAGCCCAGCGCTCGACGATGCCCTGCGCCAGGCCGCCCGTTCGCCCGCACTGCACGAGGGCATCCAGCAGCTGGCGGACGCCCCCGCGACCGAGCAGGCGATCGACAAACTGGCACACTCGCCCGCGCTGGCCGAGCTAGTGCAAACACAAAGCACGTCGTTCGCGGGCGGGATTATCGAGGAGCTGCGCCAACACAGCGTCAGCGCCGACAACGCGAGCGAGCGGGTGGTGCGCCGCACGCTGGGGCGCTCGCCACGGGCGCTGCTGCCGGAAAGCGCAACCACGCTTGCGCGCGACGCTGGGGCTGGCTCACGGCTGGTGGCAATCGTGATCGATCTGCTGGTCGTCGGGCTCATCCTGACGGTCGGCAGGGTCAGCTTCGATTTCCTGTACCAGACATCAGGGCTGCCACAGCTGATCGGCCTGCTCGCGCCCGGCGCAGTCCAGGCCTGGAGCGAGATTATTCTTACGCTCGGCCTGCCAGTCCGTATCTTCACCACACTCCTGATCGGCTTCGTCTACTTCACGGTATTCTACTGGTTCGGCGGCGTGACGATCGGCAAGCATGTGCTGGGGCTGCGCGTGGTTACTGCCGACGGTCGCGCGCTGAACTTGCGGCGTGCCGCGCTGCGCACGCTGTCCTACCCGCTCTCGGCGCTGCCGCTCTACCTGGGCTTTCTGGCCGTGCTTGTCGACAATCGACGGCGCGGCTGGCACGATCGTCTCTCACGCACGCGCGTTATGTACACCTGGGACGCCCGCCCCGACGAGCGTTTTCTGCGTGAGGTGTAAGCAGCAACGCGATGCATACCAAGCCAATATCCTCCAAACCTCTTTCTTGCGGAAGGTGAATTACCAAGCTGTTATTTATGTCAACACCTCCACGCAACTACTCACCTAGCATGCATAGCATTCCTGGTGAGTTGTACATGTGCGAGCGCGCAAAGCAGGGTTTGGGGGCGCAGCCCCCGAGAAAATCCCCTCCTCTTTTACAAATTCGGTAGGATTGCCATAGCAGCCACAGGCCGCTGCTGATTGCTGGTTGGGGAAACCTACACTGTGTAGCTGGTTCTGTTTGCTTCTGCAGTCTCACAAGCAACGTCACCCATAGTGGCGTAAGCTTTTTGTTATTTGCACTACCGCCCGCACTCATCAAATAAACATCCTGGTTCATCAAAATACAAGCACATCACCGTGTCCCTTGTAGCATTCTGGAATCGATGCCGATAAGAAAGGGCGAGATGGCACTGCCATCTCTCCGTCTTTCCGCATTCTGTGCATTCCAGTAGAACCGGAGAGCTTTCCATGCAGCGTTGCTTTCGTTCCGATCAGTACTCCACCAGCCTTAGCCGACCACGGGCGCGCGGGCGCATCTGGTTGACCATCAGCGCCGTCCTGCTTGCGACAAGCCTGGTGCTTCCCGCCTACGCCGCCGGTTCAGCTTCAATTGTCAAGGATATTAATCCAAGTGGCGGCATGTTCGTCGGCTCTTCGCCAGCCGGGTTTGTGACCATCGGCAGCACAACCTATTTCCAGGCCGATAATGGTATCAATGGCGTTGAGTTATGGAAAAGTGACGGTTCGTCTGGCGGCCCCACGCTCGTGAAAGACATCTACATCGGCCCCAACAATTCATCACCGGCCTTTCTGACGAATTATAACGGCGTTCTTTTCTTCAGTGCTGCCGACGACAGCGGCGGTGCAGAACTTTGGCGCAGCGACGGCACCGAGGCTGGCACCATGCGCGTGAGAGATATCAACGCTGGCTCAACCAGTTCGTCGCCAAGCCAGCTGACCGTCGCTGGCGGCACACTGTTCTTTGCCGCCAGCGAAAGTAGTGGCGGCGCGGAGCTATGGAAAAGTGATGGCACCGAGGGCGGCACGGTTCGGGTCAAAGACATTCGTTCAGGCCCACTTTCCTCGCTGCCAACCGAACTGACGAGTGTGGACAGCACGCTGTTCTTTATTGCCAACGATGGCCTGCAAGGTGTTGAGCTGTGGCGCAGCAACGGCACGGCGGCGGGCACGATGCTGGTCAAGAATATCAACCCGAACAGTGCCTCTGCCAATCCCGCCGAACTCACGCAGGTTGGCAGCACGCTTTTCTTCAGCGCCTTTGATAGTGCGGCTGGCGTCGAGCTATGGAAAACTGATGGCAGTGTGGGAGGAACAGTTCGGGTCAAAGACATTCGCGTTGGCTCTCAAGGTTCGTCGCCAGAAAATCTGACAGCAGTCGATGGCATATTGTTCTTCAGCGCCAGAGACGATGTACAAGAAACCACCGGCACCACCGGTCATGGCCGCGAGGTATGGAAGAGCGACGGCACCGACGCTGGGACCGCGCTCGTTCAAGATCTTCGCCCCGGTTTGGATAGTGCAACGCCCGAGGATTTGACTGCGGTTAATTCCACACTGTTCTTCAATGCCGATGACGGAACCGTAGGCCGTGAGTTATGGAAAGTAAACAGCACCCTGGATGGCCTGGTGTTGGTCAAAAACATTCGCCCCGGCTCCAGCGGCGTCGCGTTTTCGTCGCCGACGGCTGTAGGAAGCGAACTGTTCTTTGGTGCCAATGGCGACAGCAGCGGCATGGAGCTGTGGAAAAGTAATGGCAGCGAGGCGGGCACGCAACGGGTGAAAGACATCAACCCCGGCGCGGCCAGCTCCGCGCCTGCCGAGCTAGCAAATGCCAATGGTGTGCTTTTGTTGAGCGCCGACGACGGCAGCCATGGTACGGAATTGTGGCAAAGCAATGGTAGCTCCAGCGGCACATTTATGCTCGCCGATATTCGTTCCAACATCGGCAGCAGCAATCCAGCGGAATTGACGACGCTCAATGGCACGCTGTTCTTCACGGCTTTCAAGAATGATAGCGGCACCGAGCTATGGCGGAGTACTGGCACCGGAGCGGGTACCCAGCTCGTCCAGGATATTGCGCCCGGCGCGGCCAGTGCATCACCTGCCGAGCTGACCACGGTTAATAATAGCTTGTTCTTTGTCACCAACAGCGAACCTGGCAAAGGCACCCTTTGGAAAAGCACTGGCACTGCCTCTAGCACAGCGGCCATCACAAACATCGAAATAGACGCCGAAGCCGCCTCATTCCAGTTGACCAGCGCCAACAACACGCTCTTCTTTGCTGCACGCGATAGCCAAGGTACCGAACTGTGGAAAAGCAATGGCACACCCGCAGGAACAGTGCGTGTCAAAAACATTGGCGAAGAGCGCCTGAGTTCGAACCCAAGCGACCTGATAGATCTGAATGGCACCCTGTTCTTTAGCGCCGAAGATACCGATTTTGGTCGGGAGTTGTGGCGCAGCAACGGCACCGATGCAGGCACAACACGGGTGCGCGACATCAACCCCAGCTCGGAGGATTCGTCGCCTTCGGACTTCACCGATGTGAACGGCGTGTTGTACTTTGTGGCCGACAACGGCGTGAACGGCCGTGAGCTGTGGCGCAGCAACGGCTCACTCGCTGGTACGGTGTTGGTCAAGGACATCTTCGCTGGCGCTGGCAGTTCGTCACCTTCCGACCTAGTACATGTGAATGGCACGCTGTACTTTGTGGCCGACAATGGTGTGGACGGCCGTGAGTTGTGGCGCAGCAATGGCACGGTGGCGGGAACCACGCGGGTCAAGGATGTTCTACCAGGTGCTGGCAGTTCATCGCCCTCGAAACTGACGGCTGTTAAAGAACGCCTCTTCTTCACCGCTTCCGGCGGCTCGACCGGCGTCGAGTTATGGGTGAGCGACGGAAGCGAGATTGGCACAACACTGGTCAAAGACATTCTACCTGGTTCGGCTGGTTCCGCGCCCAGCCAGCTTGCACAGATTCGCTCCAGCAAGCGCATTCTTTTGAGCGCCTACGCAGGCGCTGGCAGTGGCCAAGAGCTATGGGTTAGTGATGGCACGGCAGAAGGCACCTACCAACTGCAAGATATCGCCGCCGGCCCGGCGAACTCCAGCCCATCGGCGTTCACGCTTGTCGGCACGGATATCCTGTTTCGCGCTCAGGAGCCTAGCAGCGGGATCGAATTGTGGTCGCTCGCGGCGAGCAGCCTGAACACGGCTCCAGCGGCGATCGAGACGCCCATCACAGCGCATATCAACCGGCCATACAACGGCGTGCTCAACGCCAGCGATGCCGAGGGCGATTCGCTGACCTTCTCGATTGTCTCCAATGGCGGCAATGGCACGGCAGTGCTCACGAACCCAACAACCGGCGCGTTTACTTACACGCCCAATCCAGGCTTTCTGGGGCTAGATAACTTCACCTTCAAGGTCGACGACGGGTTGGCCGAATCGGGTACGGCAACGGCAACGGTCGATGTCACTAACATTGCGCCGGTGGCCGAAGCTGGTAGCATCAATGTTCACGCCAATCGTCCGTTCAATGGCACGCTTGTGGGCAGCGATGCCGATGCAGATCCAATCAGCTACCGGATTATCGGTGGCGCGAGCAAGGGCACAGTCGCGATTACCAACCCGGCGACCGGCGCGTTTACCTACACGCCCAACCCAAACACGCTTGGCGACGACAGCTTTACATTTGTTGTCAGCGATACGGTTGCCGAATCGGCACAGGCGCTGGTAACGGTGCAGATCACGAACAATGCGCCGATCGCCAACGATTTCGAGAAGGCGATACCATTTGATACAGCGTTTACGGGCACACTTCCCGCGAGTGATCCAGACGGAGACCAACTGACATTCACGATTGTCGCCAATGGCAGCAAGGGTGTGGCAGCGATCACGAATCCAGTGACCGGTGCCTTCAGCTATACGCCGACTTCCGGTGCGCGCGGGTTCGATAGCTTCAGCTTCCGCGTAGATGATGGCTTGGCCGACTCGAACGTGGCGACGGTACGGATTACCTTTGGCAACGCCGCTCCGGTGGCATACGATCTAACCATGTCCGTATCGATCAATGGTCAGGCACGCGGCAGCTTGACGGGAAGTGATGCCGATGCCGAAGACCAACTGACGTTCTCGGTAGTTTCACTCAGTGCCAATGGCATTGTGCAAATCGACCCGATGACTGGACAGTTTGTGTATACGCCAAACCGTAACTTCAAAGGCACAGACAGCTTCCGCTTTAAGGCAAGCGACGGCAAAGCTGGATCCAATGCCGCCACGGTGACGATCATCGTCAACCAGCCGATCCTGCACCTGCCAATAATACAATAGCAAGCACCCTTCTTCTTTCCTGCGCGGCGCGGGCTGCGCCCGCGCCGCGCAGGAAAAAAGGATGTCTCGGGGAGGCTTTGCCTCCCCGAACCCCACCTTGCGTAAGGTGAGATAGTAAGTATATGTTGTCTGCCGATAATCTTATCTTTACAAGAATATTACACGCTCCTGCGCACACTGGCCTCTACGTTGCGTGAGCCAATCATAACAGCAGCGTTGTGCTATTGAACCAAGTTGGAAGGAGCGACGTATGCAGGAGGCACCCGTAGTCTGGCGCCGCGTAGCGCCTTGGCTCAAGCCCACGCTGGTTGGCGCTGTTGTGATCTGGCTGTTGGCAGGTGGCGATGTTGCATTCGCCCAAGACGGCGGTGAAGGCGAGGAGGGTATCGACTGGTGGGAGCTTGGCCTGGGCGTACTCGGCGGCCTGGCACTCTTTCTGTACGGCGTGACCCGGCTGGCCCGCGCGCTCGACGATGTGGCCGGCGATCGCCTCAAGCAGTGGATGCAGCGCTTCACCGGCAACCGTTTTGCCGCAGTCGGCACTGGCTTCGTCGCGACCACAGTACTCGATTCGTCGTCGGTCACAATCATCAGCGTGATCGCGATGGTCAGCGCCGGCCTGATCACCTTCGCCAACTCGCTTGGCGTTGTCATGGGGTCGAACATCGGCACGACCATGTCGAGCATTCTGTTCGCCACCAACCTCGATAAATACGCCGCGATCATTTTGGCCGTCGGTTTAATTCTGCACTACGCGGTTAAAACGAAACCTGGAGCAGGATCGGCTTGGTCATCCTCGGTCTGGGGCTGATCTTCTTCGGTTTGAACGTGATTGGCGACTCTGTATCAGCGCTGGAGGAATATCAGCCCTTTCTTAACTTGATGGCCAACGTGGGCGAGAATCCGCTGCTGGGTGTGGCGATGGGCGCGCTCGCAACCGTGGTGCTGCAATCGTCCTCGGCGACGCTTGGCATTATCATCGCCCTAGCTGGCGAGGGGCTGATCGGCCTCCCTGCCGGCGTGGCAATGATGCTTGGCGCGGAGATCGGCACCACCGCCGACACGCTGGTTGCCCCCGTTGGCCGCGAGCGTCCGGCAGTGCGCACTGGCGTCTTTCACCTGCTGTTCAACTTGGCCACCGTTACCCTCGGTGTTATCTTCGTCCAACAGCTGACCTGGCTTGGCCAGGCGATTGTCAGCGGCGACAATGTCGAGCTACAGATCGCCACGGCGCAAGTGGCTTTCAATGTAATCGGCGTGCTGCTGTTCCTGCCCTTCACTGGCCTGATAGCGCGCTTACTCGAGCGGCTCATTCCAGGCCAGACTGATAGCGACCAGAGCAAAAAGCAGCAGCCTGAACAGGGACGCCAGGATGGAACATTTATCTTTTTTGTTTCGTTTTTTGGTGCTTTGCACCAAAAAACAAAACAATGATGAGGTATTTCCTTGCCCGCCGCAGGCGAAATGAAAACTTTTGGGCAACCGCGTAACTCCTACTAAAGACAAAGCTCAATAGTCCAGCGTTTTAGCAGTCCAGCGTTTCAGCCCCAGGAACACACAATACCCGTTTAGCAGGTAGCCAAACGGGTATTACCGCATATCACACACGTATCGGCTCGCCCGCAGGCGGTGGGTCGCCGAGTGGTGGTGTTGGCAGCATGGGCGGTGGCTCCTGCTCCGGTGGAGTCTCGCGCGGTGGCTCCTGCTTTGCTGGCGCATCGCTCGGCGGGTCGCCCACAGGTGGCGCATACGGCGTTGGCGGCCTCGGCGGCGGGTCTGCTGGCGCAGGGTTGGATCCTATCATGGTTGCGGCTGTTGGCATGCGGCATCTCCTGTGTTTATGGTACAACGATTCTGTTCAGCGCAACTTCTACACCACCAAGTCAGCACCTATAACTCAATAGCCCGGCGCTGAAGCGCCGGGGCACCAGCTATGCGTTCGTGTAGCAAAGAAGAACGGCTACCCAGAGGCAGCCGCGAGGGGAGAACAGCGTGGCGTGATGTGTGTGAGCAACGCTTCCCAGCGTGGCTGCGATGACCGCCACAATCATCTACTGTCCTACTGCTATGTACTGCACATACTATGCCACGAAGTACTGGGTTCGTGCTCCAGTACCATTGATCCGCCACAGGACACTACAGGTACTAGCCAGCATATGACCAATGCGCCATTTCACAGGTGTGTACGGCGTGGTATTCTACCTGTGTCAGAAGCACTTGTATAACTCGCGCGAAACACTCACACTACCGTCCCAGCATACATCCTAGCATCACTCCTACCGTTTCGCGTGATCAATCTCAGTACGTTGCTTTCAAACATTGTACTGGTGCATCTGGCCGACACAACCAAACTTCATCACACCCATAGCCCCAGCGAAGCCGCTGGGGCTATTGTCGTGTTGCGTTGTCGCTCCCGTTAGTCAAAAGTATCCTTTTCAAAAACCATAACTTGTGATAGCCTAAATCCAGGTTTGTTTCTTCGTCCAGCGTGGAGCAGCCAACCATCCACATACTGTGGATGGTTGCGCGGGAGTTCAGCCATGACACTCACACCAGGTGAGCCGTTCTCGACTGCGGTCATTCGCCGTATGTGGTATCAGCATGAGTGGTTCTACAGCCTTGTCGATGTGATTGCTGTGCTGACGGATTCAGCCAACCCCAACCGCTACTGGAACACGCTCAAGGGCCGGCTGAAAAGTGAGGGCGCGCAGCAAGCGCTCGACGGTGTCATCCAACTGCGGCTGCAATCGCGCGATAATCGCCTGCGCTCGACCGATGTGGCCAACCGCGAGACGCTGCTGCGCCTGATCCAGTCCATCCCTTCGCCCAAGGCCGAGCCATTCAAACAGTGGCTGGCCAGTGTTGGCGACGAACGGCTAACCGAGATCGAGAACCCCGAAGCCGCGTTCGAGCGCATCCGCGCTACCTACCGCGCGCGTGGCTATGACGACCGCTGGATCGACGAGCGCATGCGTGCCGACCTGATTCGCAATGAGCTAACGACCGAGTGGAAAGATCGCGGCGCAGCCGAGGGGCTTCAGTTCGCCATTCTGACCAATACCATCCACACGGGCACCTTCGCGCTTGGCGTGGCCGCGCATAAAGAGTTCAAAAGCTTGGTCAAGCGCGAGAATCTGCGCGACCACATGACGCCGATTGAGCTGGCGTTGATTTCGCTGGGCGAGGCGACGGCGATCGAATTGCACCGCGACCGTGACAGCCAGGGCTTTCCAGCGCTGCGCCGCGACGCCGGCGACGCCGGAACCACTGCCGGCAAAGCCCGCCGCGTGATCGAGGCCGATCTCGGGCGGCCGATCCTTTCGGCACAACGCCACCATGGGCTGCAAGCACAGTCGCCCGGCCAGAAACTCGAAGCGCTACCACCAGCGCCCGAACCCGAGGCCGATCTGCCGCAGCAACTCCCGCTGTTTCTCGACCCACTGTAGAATTAGAGCTGATGCAAAGTCATGACACTACGCCCCAAACCTCACTTTTCTTTCTTTTCTGGCGGCTCCGCCGACAAAAAAGAAAGAAAAAGATCTTGGGGTGGCTTCGCCACCCCAAACCCCCGCTGGAGATGACTTTCGCACGAGCCCTGACTGTAGAATGAACGTACTTGACCGATCGCTGCGGCTGTGGTACAAAAATCGTTGCTGTAGAGCTGCACCAGGCCGAGCGAGCGGAAAACGCGGAGCGCCATGACCAACTGGGTTGAGATCGAACATGTTGACGCGCTGCCAGTTCGGGGAACGACACTCACCGACCTCGACATGGAGCGCATTGTCCGCCATGTCCAGCGCGCACGCACGGTCGACATGATCGATCCAATCGCGTATCTGCGCGACCGTCAGGGCGTGGTCGCTGTCGATAACGTACTCGTGCCAACGCTTGGCGGGTTGCTGTGCTTCGGCACCGCACCACAGCGCTACCTGCCGATGTCGGGTATCGCGATCACGCGCTACACCGGCAATGTGGCCCATAGCCAGCAGGTGATCGACATTCGCGATCTGACTGGCTCATTGTTCGATCTGATCGACGCCGCCGAATCGTACCTGTGGACGCAAAGCAATCACGGCTTTCGCCTGGTCGACAGTCCGCGCCGCGTTCCGCTCGATCAGTACCCCAAAACGGTGCTGCGCGAGCTGATCGTCAATGCGCTGGCGCACCGCGATTATCGCGTAACCGGTTCGCGGGTCAATATCCAGCTGTTCAAGAATGAGATCGAATGGTCGAGTCCGGGTGGATTGCCGCCTGGCATCACGGTCGAAAACATTCTAAAATCGCAGTACACCCGCAACCCGGTGCTCGTGGGCTTTCTGTTTGATGCTGGCTACATCGAGCAGCGTGGCATGGGCCTGGACACGGTCGTTCACATTCTACAAGATGAACAACTGCGCTACCCGTTGATGGAAGACACCCGCGCGAGTTTCCTGATCCGGATCGAAGGCCACGGCTCGGTGGATAAGCAGACTGCGCACAACCTTTCGGCGCAGGTGGCTCAAGTCTTCGAGGTTGTCGAGCGCGCAGGTAGCGGCGGCATCAGCTCGCGCGAACTCTCTGCCCTGCTCAATATCCCCATCCGTACAATCAACGAACGCATCAAATCGCTGATCGTGCAAAAGTTAATAGTCCGCACCGGCGCAACGAGCAACATTCGCTACTACGTCTACAACCCCGACGCATAAAGCTTTCAAAGAGTCGTTACAGCTTGTATCGCACGTCACCCGCCGCGCGCCACGGCGTATCTCACGCAACATCATGCGGAAGTCTGCGTAAGATTGCGTGAGATCAGCGCAAGTGCGATGCAGAATCTGCGCGAACAGCTCTTGACGCTTGCGTAAGCGATCTCTATGATCAAAGGGGAAGAATTGCAAGCGATCGAGCACGCATGAGGTTGTACATTGGCCGTGTTCGAAGCAGCTTGCAGCACCAAAAAGCAGTAATGAGCAAGCAAACCATGAACTGAACACGAACGAACGCCGCAAATGCGGCGTCCATTCTCTCAACCAGAGCAGCGACAGCTTTCAACTGACCCGCCGGCCAAGCATGTGTCAGTCGAGGCAAACCAACAAGCTCGGGCAAACGCCTGTAGCTTCGGTTTGTGCTGTCTACGCTCCACTATAGCATCCTCTCTGGCCAGCGTCAAGAGGTTGCGGAGCATGTGCCATGCCTCTCTCGTTTCGAGCAGCGTCGAAGCGCTGTTGTGTTGCTGCGCCCACACGGATGCCCAAACATTATGTCCGTATCCCAGATCAACTTTTGCGCGCGGCCCTGCACACGCCGCGCGTGATCGCCGTGTACGCGCTCGTCGCTCGAACCTGGCTGCTGCGCGGTGAAGCGACACCGCTGTCGTCGCAGGATATCACCAAGTTCGACCCATCGTTCAGCCGTGGAGCGGCCCAGCGCGCGCTAGTGTGGCTGATCGACCATGGCTGGCTGGTTGCCGCTCGGCGGCCTGGCCTGAAAAGCAGCCTGACGCCGACATGGGGAACCATTCGCGGCGAACCGCGCGTGTGGAACGCCGCCGATTCGCACGCCGGGCGCCCACCACACGTCAAAACTCACACGCTCGATGTGCGGCTGTTCGACTTATTTATGGGTCGGCTGATCCCGTTCGATGGCCAGCGGGGTGCGCGGGTCACGCGCTACCTTTCCACACCAGCACTCACCCTCGATGATGTTGGCAGTTATGCGCTGCTGATGGCCGGTTATGGTGGCGGTACGACGCTGCAGCTCGAGCAGCATGG
>JACMIM010000583.1 GCA_014381165.1 Roseiflexaceae bacterium | reverse complement strand
GCTGCTGGGGCGGCAGTTGCGGCTGCTGCTGGGGCGGCAGTTGCCGCCGCTGCTGGGGCCGAAGTCGGCGTGGCGGCTGTTGGCGAGCCACAAGCTGCCAGCAGTAGCGATCCAATCAGCGCCGTGCTGAATAGGGTGCTTCCTCGCTTCACATACATCTGAGACATTCCTTTCGATACAGGCATCTGTTCCGTCGTTCGTCGGGCGGCAGTCTCTGCTACCGCGCCCACATTCGTATGGGCCGCGTCCATCTGGTGCGCCACTGATCTTCACCACCAAGACACCAAGACACCAAGTTCCGGCAGCGAACCTATAGCGCCTTGTTCGATGTATGCTTTCTTGGTGCCTTTGTGCCTTCGTGGCAAAAAGCGTTTCAGGCCCTCTCCGCGCGCCGTGCGGCGGTCGAGCCGCGCACGATCAGCTCGGTCGGGATCACCGGCGACGCCGAAAGCGGCACGCCATCGAGCAGCCCAAACACCAGCCGCGCCGCAGCCGCGCCAAGCGCAAAGCCGGGCTGGCGCACCGTGGTCAGCTGAGGCGTTGCAAGCGCCGCCAGCGCCACATCATCGAAGCCGACCAGCGAAAGATCGGCAGGAATATGTAGTCCTAGAGCAGCCGCAGCCCGCATCGCGCCGAGCGCCATGCGGTCATTCAGCGAAAAGATCGCCGTCGGCTGGTCGGCCAGGCCGAGCAGCGCCCGCGCCGCCGCCTCGCCACTTTCGGGCGAGAAGTCGCCCAGCGCCACCAGCGCTGGGTCATTCATCAGGCCGGCCTCGGCCAGCGCGTCGGCCACACCGCGCATGCGCTCCTCGATTGCGAATGGCCGAAGGTGGCTGCTGATGATACCAATACGGCGATGGCCCGCGCCAAGCAGGTGCCGCATTGCCGCGAGCGCGCCGCCATAATCATCCGCATGCACAGCGGGAATAGCCGCCGCTTGCGGGTAGCCAATGAACACCAGTGGGCCGGTGCGCTGGCCCAACATGGCCGAGAACTGATGCAGATCGTGTGTTTCCAGCACAATCGCACCGTCGATCACATCGGTACGTAGCAGCCGCACACAGGCCGAGGCCGCCTCGCTTGGCGCTCGCGCGGTCGAAAGCAACAGATTGTACTCGCGGGCGTTGACCTCGCTCTCGATACCGCGAACGCACTCCAGCAGGTGCGGATCACTGAATAGCTGATCAGACGTGTAGGGAATCAGCAGGCCAAGAATAAACGACCGGCGCTTCGAAAGGCCGCGCGCGCGCTGGCTTGGCACAAAGCCAGTTTCGGCAATGACGCGCTCGATCGTCGCGCGCTTTTCGGCGCTGACATACGGGCGATTATTGATCACCTTTGAAACGGTCGCCGCCGAAACCCCCGCCATGCTGGCAATATCGTCGATTGTTTTCGTGCGTGGCGCTGTCACAACTGTAAAGTCTTTCAACTGATAGCCCGAACACATGGCGTGACAAAGCAGCGCCAGACTACGCCAGCAAAGGCGAGCACACGCTATCCTAATGCCAAACGGTAGACACTTGTGCGCGACAACGCGCTGTTCGAAACACCAATCCATGAGATAGTAAAGCGGTTTCCGGTATCATATACCAGGAGATAATGTTTGTCAATACGCGATCAGTTTGCTGTCATCACAGCGTCGACGGCAACAGCGAAATCGGCGAGCAGCAGCGACGTAGCTACCTGGCCACTCACAAAGACACCATGCTCGCGGTAGTGCGCCTGATCGAGCGCCAGCACCGTGATCGTTTGATCTTGTGGGTTGACGATCCAGTATTCGGCAATGCCGATCTCAGCATAGTCAGCCCGTTTGACGGTGATATCGCGCGCTGGATTATCCGGGCTGACGATTTCGACCACCAGATCAGCACCAAACCAAAAGCGATTCTGGCGTCGCGGGTCAGCCGCATCAAGCAGCACAAGAATATCTGGCTCCCGATACTTTCCGGGCCGAACTTGGAGGCGTAGCGGTGCGAATCGCGCCTTCCCTCCGCGCGCGTTGACAATGTCGCGCAGTATAAAGAATAACCATTCGAGCATCGCTTGGTGCTTTTCTGTCGGCATTGGCAATAATTCTATCTGGCCATCGGTGAACTCGATCATACGTGAGCTGAAATCGCTAAATGCCAGGTACTGCTCGACCGTCCACAACCCCTGGATCAGGTCGAGATCGAGAACCGTATTGTCGCTTGCATCGACAGCACGTAGCGAGGTGGCCGTTTCTATAGCGTTACTCATTGCGCGGCTCCTTTCGTGGTGACGTTCAGTATAGAAGAAATGCCCATGCCGTGCAATGGTATACTGGGCAAGAGGGTACACGTTTGCGCCACCACGGCCACCAGATGAATCCGGCTTCTGGCATACGAAACGCGCTGAAGCGCAGTTGAACGCCAGCGGGAGACACCATGCACAGCATTTACAGCTCCGCGAGCGCGCTGCACAACCCGCCCTTCGAGATGATCGAAGGCCAGATGGTGACGCCGCACGAGACGCAACGCCGGGTCGAGATCATCCTGACGGCGCTGACGGCGGCACAGCTCGGCCCGCTCCGTGAACCCGACCAATTCGACGATGCCCATATCGCAGCGGTTCACAGCGCCGATTATCTAGCGCACTTGCAGACCATTTACGGGCGCTGGGTCGAGGCCGGCGGTCATCCGGACGCCGTACTGGCCGACACGCTACAGGTGCGCTGGATGAACAGACCCTCGCGCAGCCCATTGGCCCTGCCTGGTGCCTACGCCTACGACATGTCTAGTGCAATCGTTCCAGGCACCTGGGCCGCCGCTCGCGGGGCCGCCTGCTGCGCGTTGAGCGG
>JACMIM010000582.1 GCA_014381165.1 Roseiflexaceae bacterium | reverse complement strand
CTGCGCGGGATCGCCAGGGTTGTAATCGTCGCCAACATCGATAATGTTGTTAAACGCGTCGTAGCGCACAGTGGCCGCCGCCAGCGCCACGCGCGCGGTGCCGGCCGGTAGCAGCGTGCCGAGCGCCACCAGCAGCAAGCTGAATAACATGATCAGGCGGCGCGCTGAATTTTTAAAATGTAGAGTATGTTTCATTGTTGTATCTCTCACAGCCCGCGCAGGCGGGCTTCGTAATGCCAGCCGAGGGCTTTAGCCCGGCGGACCGTGTGATTGCGACCTGCGCCGCCGCCGTTGCGCTGAAGCGCTCGGCTCGATTTACAAAGGCCACCTGCGTGGCCTCGCATATCCCACGCTCGTTGTTGGAACATAGAGACAATCTTCCGCGTTCGTCCGTGTTCGTCGGCGTCCAATCTGGCCGGAGCAAGCACTTAGGTCGCCGCGCTACCTTCTTGCGCCGCCTCGCTCACGCGCGCCGCCTTGCCATCCACCATCGCCACCGCGCGGGTCAGCCACTTGTGCTCATTGATTGTGAACAGCGAATACGCTTTGACCAGCGACATATAGTAGGTGACAGCAATAAAGATCGGCAGGATCAGCAGATCGGCTGGGCGGCGGCGCAGATGCGGCAAGATTTTGAACGCGCGGCTGAGATGCCACCACACCAGCAGCGCCAACACCAGCTCCCAATGGCCAATCGCAATAGCCAGCACCAGCACAACCGGCCCGACCAGCAGCGTGAATGGTGCCACGGTCTTGTCGATCAGCATGAACGCTAGGAACGGATAGCGCCAAACCCAGCCCTGCCAGAGCGCGCGCAGATCGCTGCGGAAGCTATTGCGGCTCCAGCGGATGCGCTGCTTGACAAAGCCTTTGAATTTGGGGTTGAAGGTCGAATGAACCTGCGCGTTGAGCTGATTCCAGGTATGGTAGCCATTCTGCAAGATCAGGCAGGTGTAGCGCTTGTCGTCGCCGCTCATGCATGGGATGCCGTTGAACGTCTCGTTGAGAAACGGCTCGCGCAAGCTTTGCAGCAGCTTGGTGCGATAGGCGGCGGTGCGGCCCGAAAGGCAGCTCACCGCGCGACCCCAGCGCGTGGTCGCCGGCACCTCGTCGGAGTAGCGAATATCGAGGTAGATATCGGCCAGCCGCTCCCAGAGAGTCGCCCGGACGCCGTTGGTGGGATACATGTGCTGGCGCGTGCCCACGCCGCCGATCTTGGGGTCTTTGAAAGGCATCTTGATCTTCTTGAGCACATCGGCATCCCAGATCACGTCGCTATCCACCAGCACCACAATATCGGTATCGGTCGCATCGACGCCGGCCGCCAACGCCGGGCGCTTGCCGGGGATATCGATCGGAATGACATCGACCTCGGCGTAGCTATGCGCGATCTCCATACACACTGTATCGGTCACATCAACCACCGCGATGATCCGGTTCGGCCCATTCGCAATCCACGAATCGATCGCGCGGCGAAATAGAACCGGATCCTCGTTGTAGACCGGCGTGACAATCGTGGCGGTTGTGTCGTAGTCGTTTTCGATCGGGCGGTAGAACAGCGCTGGGAGACGTTTTGCCAGCCACATAATCCAGCGAAACAGGCCAAGAATCCCAATCGGCACCAACGCGCCGGTTTGTATCAGCAGCGTGAACAACGATTGCCATAAAGCAAGCATACTGGTTCTCCTCTTGTACCAAGGACTGAGTGATGCGGACTGAGGACTGAGGGTTCCGGGCGCTAAATGGCGTTTTGTTACGATACCACCACTCAGTCCTCAGTCTTCGCCGTGCTAGAGTACAATTGTCGGCGTTCCGCCAAGCTGAAGCATCAGGTCGCCGGGTTCCATTTCCGCGTTCTGGCGCGCCACCGCAAGCGCCTCATCGATCTTGTCGGGCGAGGGCGCGGCCGGCACACGCGCCGCCAGCTGCTGGTTGGCCGCGATCGTCGCCTCCAGCATCAGGTGGTTCCAGCCGTGCTCGCGCACAAAGGCCATAAATGCGGTCGTATCTTTGGGCAGGCACGCGCCGCCGTAGGGCACGCCGCCACGGGTACCATACAGCGGGTTCCACATGCTCTCGGCCGAGCGCGCCACCGCCGCGCCGATCAGGTTGCTGTCGACCCCCAACTTCTCGCAGATCTGGTGCACCTCGTTGAAATAGCTGATCTTGACCGCGTTGTAGATGTTGTTGACGTACTTGATCATCTCGGCCTCGGTGGGCGTGCAGCGGACGATCAAGGCACCAAACGGGGTGAAGAGCTCATCCAAAATCTCGGCGGTGCGCCGATCCGATGCGCCAAGGATCGTGATCCACGGGCGCGCGAAATCCTGCTCGCTCGACACTGCGCGCAGAAACTCGGGGTTCATCGCAACGCCGAAATCGACGCCGGCGCGTTTGCCCGAGGCACGCTCCAAAATCGGTGTAATCCGCTGCTCGGTGGTGGTCGGCGGCACG
>JACMIM010000581.1 GCA_014381165.1 Roseiflexaceae bacterium | reverse complement strand
GCGGCGGCTGCGATCGATCGCAGTTTCAGCGAGGTGCCGCGCGAAGATCACCAAGAGGACGCGGGATCGGAGCAGCCCGAGCAGCAGCCGCCACTCGATCTGGACATGCTGGCCCAACAGGTCTACGGCATTGTGAAGCGACGGCTGACATCGGAGCGACGCCGGCTTGGCTAGCGGCCAGAATACGCCCAGCTTGGGGCATCTACCGACGGAGGAGCGCATGAACACATCAAAACTGGCAAAAGCCTCGATCACCAATGTCGATAAAGGCGGCGCGGAAATCAGGTGCATGTTCAACCCGAAGGAGTACACCTTCACCAAACAGAACAGCTGGTCGGAGCCGAAGAAATCCGGCACCAACGTGCCGCCGGTCGAGTTCGGCGGCGGGCAGCCGGCCCAATTTCAAATGCAGCTGTTCTTCGACACCTACGCTACCGGCGAGGATGTGCGCAAAACCCATACCGACGCGATCTGGGAGCTGATGCTGATCGACGAAAGCATTCTGGTTGACAAAAAGAGCAAAAAAGGCCGCCCGCCGATCGTGCGCTTTCAATGGGGCGCGATGTGGTCGTTCGAGGCGGTCATCCTGAGCATTACCCAGAAGTTCACGCTGTTTCTGCACGACGGCACGCCGGTGCGCGCGACGCTGGATGTGACCTTTCGCCAGATCAAGGACAGCAAGCTGCTGCCATCACAGAACCCGACCTCGGGGGGCGATGGCGGCGAGCGCTATTGGACCGTCAACGAGGGCGAAACCCTGGCCTGGATTTCCTACAAAACGCTGGGCGACTCAACCGACTGGCGGCGAATCGCCGATGCGAACCGATTGACGCATGTTCGCGATCTCGCGCCGGGAACGGTGCTGGTGATTCCAAATGGCTGATAAAGAAAAACTGCTAAGTCATTTCTACGTCAAGCTCAGCGGGCAGAACGCACCCGACGATTTCCTGCGCGACATGCTCAATGTCAGCATCGAGAGCAGCTTGCACTTGCCTGATGTTGCAACGCTTGCGCTGCATGATGCGCGCTTGAAATGGATCGACCACGAAAGCCTGCTGCCCGGCAAGACGCTTGAGATCGCCGCGAAGCTTGGCACGAGCGAGCAGACGATTTTCGATGGCGAGATCATCGAGATCGAGCCTGAGTTCGCCGCCGACACGCACCGGCTGATGGTGCGCGCCTTCGACCGGCTGCACCGGCTTGCGCGTGGCCGCCATGTGCGCACGTTTCTGAATATCACCGATGGCGATTTGGCCCAGAAGCTGGCGGCAGAGGTTGGGCTGGCGGCGCAGGTTGGGCCGACACCGGAAGTTCACCCGTTTGTGTTTCAAACCAACCAGACCAATCTAGGTTTTCTTCAGGGCCGTGCCGCTGCGCTGGGCTTTCTGCTGTTTGTGCGTGGCAAAACGCTGCACTTCGAGCCACCAAAGCCGAGTGGCGGCGCGAACGAAGTGCAGTGGGGCCAAACGCTTTCCGAGTTTCGCCCGCACATGACAACGGTGCAGCAGCTGACTGGCGTGACCGCGCGCGGCTGGGATATAAAGGAGAAGCGCGAGATCATCGGCAAAGCCCAGCAGGACGGCGTTGCGCCCGAGATCGGCGAATCGCGCAGCGGTGGTGCGCTGGCCCAGGAAGCCTTTCGCCTGAACGCGACAACGCTGGTCGCCGACCGCCCGATTCGCACGCAGACCATGGCCGACAAGATCGCCCAGGCCACAGCCGACCAACACGGCGGCGGCTTTGTCGAGGCCGAAGGCACCTGCGGCGGCACGCCAACCATCAGCGCCGGCAGTCCGCTCAAAATCAGCAACGTGGGCGATCGCTTCAGTGGCACCTATTTTGTCACCAGCGCGACCCATAACTACAGTGCTGAACAGGGCTACGCGACCCACTTCAATGTCTCGGCGTTACAGCCATCGACCTTTCTCAGCTTGATGCCGCAAGAGGCCTCCAGCCCGGTGCCGCCGGGAGTGGTGATCGGGATTGTCACCGACAACAATGATCCGGACAATCTGGGCCGGATCAAAGTCAAATATCCCTGGTTCTCGAATGACCATGCCAGCGACTGGGCCAGGATTGTCAGCATTGGAGGCGGGCCCAAGCGCGGCATGCAATTCATCCCGGAGATCAATGACGAAGTGCTGATCGGCTTTGAGCTTGGCGACATGCACCATCCCTATATTATCGGCGGGCTGTGGAACGGCAAGGATAAGCCGCCACTACCCACCAGCAAAGTCGTCAGCGGCAGCAATGTGATCAACCGTGTGGTGTACTCGCGCAAAGGCCATCATCTCGATTTCTTCGATGATGTTGGCCCGCCCGGACACATTCTGATCGAGACCTGGAAGGAACAGCTTTCGGTCAAGCTTGACGACACTGAAAAGCTGATTCGCATCAAAACGCGCCAGCACACGGTCACGATCAACGATCAAAGCAATAACATCACGGTCGACTGTGGCGGCGATCTGACTATCACTGCCGCCGGCCAGATTTCGATCACCGGAGTGGCGGGCGTCAATATTCAGGGCGCGATCGTCAAGATTAATTAGAGGAAGCCATGCCACTTGCAGCCCGCGTCGGCGACGCGCATACGTGTCCACTTCATGGCGGCGGGCCGGTGCTGCCGCCATGCTCGGTGAATGTGATTATCGGCGGCATGCCGGCGGCGCGGATTGGCGATCTGGCGCTGTGCCCGCCGCCCGATGTGATCGCCGTCGGCAGCAGCACGGTGCTGATCAATGGCATACCGGCAGCGCGTTTGGGCGACGCCACCGCGCATGGCGGCGTGATCGCCTCGGGCTGCCCAACGGTTATTATCGGCGGATGAGCGCGGTTGCGCTGGCCGCCGTCGCACTATTAGGAGGAGATGATGAGCGATTTTCTGGGTGTGGGCTGGGCGTTTCCGATTGGGCTCGATGCGCGTAAGCGCTTTGCCCTGGCTCGCCACGAGCGCGATATCGAAGAAGCGATCTACATCATCCTGCTGACGCCCAAAGGCCAGCGTGTGATGCGCCCGGAATTCGGCTGCGGCATCCACGATCTGGTGTTCGCGCCGAATGACGCCACGACGGCCGGCATGGCCGCCTATCACGTCGAGACGGCTCTGGCCATGTGGGAGCCGCGCATCACAGTGAAATCGGTTGAAACGCAGGCTGATCCACGCGACCAAGCGCGGCTGCTGATTCATATTCACTACGAGATCAAAGCGACCCACGACCGGCGTTCACTGGTGTTTCCGTTCTATCGCATCCCTGGCGAGGAATAAAAGTTCTGAAAATCAGGATTGAATAGCTATGCCATTACCAACACCAATTCTTGACGATCGACAGTTCCAAGATATTGTGGATCAGGCCAAGCGGCTTATTCCCACCTACTGCCCGGAGTGGACTGATCATAATGTCAGTGATCCCGGCGTCACGTTGATCGAGCTGTTCGCCTGGATGACCGATATGCTGTTGTACCGCACCAATCAGGTGCCGGACAAAATGTATATCAAATTCTTGGAGTTGATCGGCATTCGGCTTGCGCCGCCGCGATCAGCTCGCGCGCCAGTGACCTTCTACCTGTCCGCGCCGCAGCCCAACGATGTGATTATTCCGCAGGATACCGAGGTGGCGACGATTCGCACCGAAACGAGTGCGGCGATCGTGTTCACCAGCGAGCAGGACCGCACGATTCGTCCGCCGGTTGTGCTGGGGGCGTACACGCGCAACAACAGCCAGGGCAACACCGGTTGGGCGGTGCATGACCTGCGGCGGCTTGAGCTTCCCGGCCAAAAGGTTTCCATGTTTCCACCGCAGCCATCGCCCGGCGACTGCTTCTATGTCTCGTTTCAAACCGACCATAGCTACCATGTGCTGGCGTTGGTGCTGGAATGCGAAGTTGCCGGCGGCGCGGGTGTCGACCCCAAGAACCCGCCGTTGGAGTGGCAGGTTTGGCAGGGGGGCCTTTCGCGCTGGGCCACCTGCGAGATCGAATACGATGGCACAGGTGGCTTCAACCAATCCGGCGATATCGTGATGCATGTGCCGATCATGGCGCAGGAAACCTTTCAAGAAGAGCGTGCCTACTGGCTGCGCTGCCGCCTGACTGATGCGCAGGCCAGCAAGAGCAACTCCTACCGAGTTTCGCCCGATATCGAATCGATGCGGATCGAGTCGCGCGGCGTGACGGTCGGCGCACATCACGCGATGACGCTGTATGACGAAGTTGTGGGCCAGAGCGACGGAACGCCAGGCCAAATCTTCAAGCTGCTCCAGACACCGCTGCTGGCGCGTGACCCCGAGCGTGATTACCTGATTGTCACGCCACCCGGTGAAAAAATCCAACACTGGAAGGAAGTCAGCGATTTCGCCAGCTCGCAGGAGCAGGATCGCCACTTCACGCTTGATAATCTCGATAGTGCGCTTGCACTCGGCCCGGCGCTGTTGCAGCCCGATGGAACCGTCTACCGCTTTGGCGCGGTGCCGTCCCAGGGCAGCGAGCTGCGCTTCAACCGTTACCAGCATGGTGGCGGCGTGGTGGGCAACCTGCCCAAGCACGCGCTCAGCGTGCTGAAATCGTCGATCCCGTATGTGGCGCGGGTGACAAACCGCCAATCCTCGCTGGGCGGCCGCGATGCGCAGAGCCTCGAAGACGCCAAGCTGCGTGCGCCCGAGGTGCTGCGCGCACGCACGCGCGCGATCACTGCCGAGGATTACGAACACCTTGCCAGCGAGGTCTGGGGTGTGGCACGCGCGAAGTGCCTAAGCCCAGGCACGCAGCCAGGCGGCCCGTATGATCCAAAGCCGGGCCAGGTTGTAGTGGCGGTGCTGCCGCAAGCCGGCGACGCACAGGGGCGAATTACGCCCGAGCGGCTGGTTCTTTCCGCCGACCTGCGGCGCTCGGTGTTCGACTACCTCGACAAGCGCCGCCCACTCGCGATCAATTTGGAAGTACGCTCGGTTCACTACCTTTGGATTTCGGTGAGCGCACAGTTGCGGCTGCCGGAGAAGAGCGACCCGGCCCTGAAAACTGAGGTGCAGCAGCTTGCCGAGCAAGCGCTGTACCGCTATCTCAACCCGTATGTTGGCGGGCCGCAGGGCATGGGTTGGGAGTTCGGGCGCGATCTGCATGTCTCGGAACTCCTGAGCCTGCTTCAGCGCGTGCCAAATGTCGAGTTTATCGATACTGTTCAGATCGAGGTGATCGAGCCTGGCAGCAATGCCAAAGCACAGCGGGTCGACCGCCGGCTGGTTGTGCCGCCGCACGGCCTGATCTGCTCGGATCGCCACCAGATTACCGTCAATTAGCCTGCTACACCCAACCAATATCAGGTTTAGCGCTGGCGCATGGGCCAGCAAGAATACAACGGAGCGAGCGCCGTGACTGTGGATCTAGGACAACTCCTGCTGTATGAGCAGGACAGCATCGTACAAACTGTTCCAATCACGGGCGATATCGTGACGATTGGGCGAACGCCAGAGAATGCACTGGCGCTCAATTCGCCGGTTGTGTCGCGGCATCACGCCGAGCTGCGCGTGCGGCCAGAGGGCTTGGTGCTGACCGATCTTGGCAGCGCCAATGGCACGTTTGTCGATGGCGCACGCCTGCTGGCGAACCAGCCGCGGCTTTTAGTCGGCGG
>JACMIM010000580.1 GCA_014381165.1 Roseiflexaceae bacterium | reverse complement strand
CTCCCAGCCGGGAGAGGGGGCGGGGGTGAGGGGCGGTGCAGCTCAATATTTCAGCCCTCACCCCTCACCCCTCACCCCTCACCCCTTAGCCCTTAGCCCTTAGCCTTACGGCACCAGCCGGTATTCCAGCAGCAGTTCGCCGGGGCGCAGCAGTTCGCGCACGCCCAGTGGGTCGGCGGGCTGGTCGAGGCGGGCGGACGCGCCCAGCAGGATGTCGCGCAGTGAGCCGCTGGCGGTGTAGCGCACCACCAGCGCATCGGAAAGGTTGGCCAGCTCTTTTGTGCCCGCGATTGCGTCATCTTGGTCGCCCAGCAGATCGACCAGTTTGAGGTCGAGCGCCTGCTTGCCGGTATAGATGCGGCCATCGGCGATCCGTAGCACTTCCTCGCGCGGCAGCTTGCGCCCTTCCACGATCCGATCGACAAAGCCCTGATAGGCTTCGTCGACCACGCTTTGGAACACGGCGTCTTCCTCGGGGGTGGGCGGGCGCGCAGCCGAGCCGATGTCCTTCAGCGGGCCGCTTTTGTAGACCTGCTGCGCGACGCCCAGTGTTTCATACAGTTCGTCGGTGCGCAGGTACGAGATAATCACGCCCAGGCTGCCGGTCAGTGTATCAGGATGCGCGTAGATGCGGTCGGCGGCTGTGGCGATGTAATAGCCGCCGCTGGCCGCAGTCGAACCCATCGAGATAACCACTGGCTTACCTGATTCACGCACCGCTTGCAGCTCGCTGTGAATCTCGGCGCTGGCAACCACGCCGCCGCCGGGGCTATCCACGCGCACGAGTAACGCCTTAACGCGGCTGTCGGCGGCGGCCTGACGAATCTGCGAAAGCAGCTGCTCGGTCGAAAGCCCACCGCCAAACAGCGCATCGCCGCCCGCGCCGATTACACCACTAACCTCGACCAGCGCGATCCGATCGCTGCCGCTGCCTTCCACGACCTGCTCCTGCCAGGTGAATGCGCTAAGCGGCTGATTGGACGACGGACTACCAGCGCTTGCGATCGCAAACAGGCCAAGCGGCAGAATCGCGCACGAGAGCACAAGGCCGCCAATAATTGCAAGCACGACGATCAAAATCCAGGGGCGCTGTTTCGCGCGGGCAGCTGGTTGTTCCAAAAGCGTCTCTCCTTGTAGGTACTAACGTATGGTGCTGATGAATGTTATGGTACTCGATCATACGCATCGTCGCGCGTGCCAAGATCGTGAGTTCTACACTCATGAATAGTACGCCAGCGCCGCAAGAAAGGCGGACGTCTGGGCCTGCACAGCGGCGCGCTGCTCGGCATCAAGGTGAGCCAGGCCAAGCACCGCCGGGCCGGAACGCGGGTTGGCGCGCAGCTTGGGTTCATTGGCGATCAGAAAGTTCCAGTACAAAAAGTTGAACGGGCAGGCATCCGCGCCGCTGCGCTGCTTGGGATTATAGCGGCAACTGCCGCAGTAGTCGCTCATCTTATTGATGTAGTTTGCCGAGGCGATATAGGGCTTGGTGCCGATCAGGCCGCCGTCGGCATTCAGTCCCATGCCGATCACATTGGGCAGCACCACCCAGTCGTAGGCGTCGAAGTAGCAGGCCAGAAACCAATCGGCCACCGCCGCTGGGTCGATCCCGGCCAGCAGGCAGAAGTTGCACACCACCATCAGCCGCTCGATGTGGTGCGAGTAGCCAGTCTCGATCACGCCCGTCGCGACATTGTGAATGCAGTTCATGTCGCTCTGGCCGTCCCAGAACATCTGCGGCATCGGCCTGCTCGCGTTCCAGCTGTTGGCGCTGCGTAGCCCCGGCATTTGCTGCCAATACTGCCAGTACATGAATTCGCGCCAGCCGAGAATCTGACGTACAAAACCCTCGACTGAATTGAGCGGCGCGCGGCCCTCACGGTAGCAGGCTTCGGCGGCACGCACCATTGCCAGTGGATCCAGCAGGCCAATGTTCATGTAAGGCGAAAGCAGCGAGTGGTACAGCGTGCGGCTGCGGCTGCTCATCGCGTCCTCGTAGGGGCCAAACTGCGCCAGCCGTGTGTCGAGGAAGTGCTGAAAAGCCCGTTCGGCATCGGCATGCGTGACCGCCAGGTCAAAGTCCTCGGCAGTTCCCAGGCCAGCGGTCGCCCCGATTTGGCCGATCACCTCGCGTGTGATCTCGTCGGGCGCGAAGTGCAACACCGCAGGCGCGCTCCATGCTTTGGGCAGTGGTTGGCGGTTGAGCTTGTCGTAGTTCCACTCGCCACCGGTGGGCGAGCCATCGGATTCAAGCAGCACGCCGAAATGGCGGCGCATGGCCCGGTAGAAGTTTTCCATGACGATTTTACGCGGCGCGGTGGGAACGGGGTTATGTTGTTCGACCAGGAACTGTGTGTTTGGCAGCAGCTCGACCGGCATGCCAAACGTAACCGACAGGCTCTGCTGAAGTTGGCGGGTCTGGTACTCCGAGGCCGCCATCGTCACAAGCTTGGTCGCACCGCTTGCTGCGGCTGCCTCGCGTAGGCCGCTGGTAAAATTGGCGGCGCGCACATAGCGCACATCGTAGCCCTGCGCGCGCAGATCATCGGCGTAGTGGCGCATCGCCGAAAGCAGCAGCACCAGCTTCTTACGCTGATACGGGAGCTCGCTCATACGCGCCGCGCTTTCGACCAGCACCACCTGCGCGCCCAGGCCAGCAACCGCCAGCGCTGGGTGATCGCGCAGGAGCTGATCACCAAGAATCCAGACCAGGGGTTGCTCAGGCACAGCGCTGCTCCGCTTGTATCAGGCTTCTGATATGGTACGCAGCAGCGCCGGGAGCGGGATGTTTGGTTACGCCCCCAGCTCCCGCTCAAGCGGAGCAGCATTAGCGGGGCGGCGCTTCGCGACAGCCGCCTCGATCTGAACCAGCGCCTCGCGGGCCGAATTCTCAGTGGGAAAGGAGATCAGAGTCGGTTCGCCAGCGGCGCGGGCCATGCGCACGGTGTAGTTCGGCTTGACCGCCAGCGCGATCACCAGGCCGGCGATCAGCAGCGACACACCACCGATCATCGGCGGCAGCAGGGTTTGCCAAACGATATAGCCAAGCACCAGCACAACCAGCCCGAGCGCCGCTACGCCCCAGCCGATCCCCCGATTGAGCACTGGCCGAATCAGCGACACGGTTTTTACATCGCTAAGATTGTAATCAGTACCATTCACCGAGATATGATCGGTGCTGGTCGCACGAGTGTTAATAAAACCTTCTGCCATCGCTCTGCTCCTTGTGAGTTCGGGTAATCATCTACCAACTACAACTCCCGTAAGCAGCATGTGTACCAGGGTTAGAGGCTGGGCTGGGAGAATTATCAGATGAACCCTGAAGGCATCTCGCTAGCTTGTCACCATGCGTGGCGTATATTTTTGCACAGGCCGTTGCGCCTGCCACGGCCACCGGATGAGTCCGGCGTCTGATACGACAAAACGCGCTGAAGCGCGTTCAACAGTATTAGGACTTACGCAGTTGGCGATTCCAGCCTGCGGCAGCGTGGAAATTCTATCTTGTTTGTGTTGTT
>JACMIM010000579.1 GCA_014381165.1 Roseiflexaceae bacterium | reverse complement strand
GTGTTGACCACCGTAACCACAGCGGGAGCGACCCGCTCGACCACGCCAACGACTGTGGCATCGTCGGCGTTGGCGGGTGCGCTCACCGGCGTGCTGACACTCGAGACCGGTGCAGGCAGCGCGGGACTAGACGCTGTGGCCACCACTGGCCTTGCCCGATTAGCCACAAGGTAGCCAACGCCACCGCCGACAACGCCGCCGGCTACGACGCCAGTTAACAGTGTAAAAACCAGCAGCAAACCCATCATAACTCGTGATCTTTCGCGCATATCTATAGCTCCTATTCAATCTCAATGCTTCGATAACTTGTCTTACAGTATACTGCCATATCAACCTAAAGTGACCGTGAGGGCCTGATGAGAGCGCGGTAAGCGTTGCCACCACGCCCGCCCGACGGCTGAAGCTGCGGGCTAGCCCGCATAGGCGGGCTTCGTAAACTCAGCCAGAGGCTTCAGCATCGTGGCGGCTCTGGCCGACGCAAAAGCTGCGCTTGCATATGTACTTCTGTTCATTGTAGAATAAAGCGCTTACTCTTTGCATACAATAGACCGTTGCACCTATCTGCGCCGCCCAAACCATGGAAGAAATCCTCATTATCGACGACAGCCAACAGATTTGCGCGATGCTGTCGGAATATGTGCTGCCGGAGCTAGGCTACGCCTCGGCTATCGCCAACACTGGACGCCAGGGCCTGTACCGTATCCGCCAAAAGCTGCCCGATCTCATCCTGCTCGATCTTCAACTGCCCGACATCAGCGGCCTGGAACTGCTGCGCCTGATCGCGCAGGAAGGCCACGACGTTCCGGTGATCCTGATGACTGCACATGGCTCCGAGGGCATTGCGGTCGAGGCGTTTCGGCTGGGCGCACGCAATTATCTGATCAAGCCATTCTCCGAGGTCGAAGCGAAGGCAGTCATCGACGTGGCCTTGCGCGAGCGGCGGCTGGCCCGTGAGAAAGACCAGCTGACCCGCAACCTCCAGCAGCGCGTCCAGGAGCTGACTGTGCTGTCGGCGATTGGCAAATCGGTTAGCTCGCTGCTCGACCACGATGAATTGCTGGTGCGGATTGTCGAGGCTGGCGTGTACATCACGCGCGCCGAAGAAGGCTTTCTGCTGCTGCACGATGAAACCGCCGACGAACTGTATCTGCGAGCGGCCAAGAACCTTGGCGAGCAGCGCGCCCAGCACATGCGCATGGCGATCGACGACACACTGGCCGGTCAGGTGCTGCGGAGTGGCAAGGCTGTTCGTCTCGACAAGAACACATACGGTGGCGCGCTGAAGGTCAAGACCGGCTTTTTGGTGCGCGCCCTGCTGCAAGTGCCGCTGACCGTCGGCAAAAAGGTGATTGGCGTGCTTGGCGTCGACAACCAGCAGGCCGAGCGCGCGTTCAGCGAAAATGATCAGTACCTTTTGGCGGCGCTGTCGGATTATGCAGCGATCGCGATCGAGAACGCGCGGCTCTACCACGAGGTCAAGCGCAGCGAGACGCGCTACCGCGACCTGTTCGCCAACGCCAACGATTTCATCTTCACGCTCGACCGCCGACTCAATATTCAAAGCACGAACAAAGTTGGCCCGGCGCTGACTGGCTACAATGTCGAGGAATTGGTCGGTTGCCCGCTGTCAAAGTTGGTGCCGCCAGCGTCCTGGGAAGAAGCCGAGCAGCAGTTCACGAACATTATTGGCAGCAAGGCCGTGCAGCCATTCGAACTGCACGTTTCGCCAAAAGACGGCGAGCTGATTATTCTAGAAGTTTCGGCACGGCTGGTGCGCGATGGGCAGCGGATCGACGGCATTCATTGTATTGCGCGTAATCTGACCGAGCGCCGCCGCTTAGAGGAACAACTGCTCCAGGCCGAGAAGCTTTCGGCGATCGGCCAACTGGTCGCTGGTGTGGCCCACGAGCTGAATAACCCGCTGACCAGCATCTCCGGCTACAGCCAACTCATGCTGCGCGACAAAAGCCTGGCCGAAAGCGTGCGCGAGGACGTGAAGCACATTCACACCCAGGCTGAACGGGCGGCGCGAATCGTCACGAATCTGCTGGTGTTTGCCCGCGAGCACAAGCCAGAGCGCCGCGATGTCGACCTAAATGATGTGCTGCGCGACACATTGGCGCTGCGGGCCTATCAGCTGCGGGTCGATAACATCCATGTGACGAACGAGCTGGCGCAGCGCCTGCCGATGACAACCGCCGATCCCTATCAGCTTCAGCAAGTAGTGCTGAACCTGATCAACAATGCCCACCAGGCCATGCTCGAGCGCGGCGGCGTGAACCGGCTCACGCTGCGCACCAACGGGGTGCAACGCGAAACAGCGGACAGCGCGACCAGCGGCGCAAAAGTGCAATTCTCGGTTGGCGATACCGGCATCGGCATCCCAGTCGGCAGCCTCACACGCATCTTCGACCCCTTCTACACCACAAAGCCAGTTGGCCAAGGCACTGGGCTTGGTCTCGCGATCTGCTTAGGCAACGTTCAGGAGCATGGTGGGCGCATCTGGGCAGAAAGTGACCTGGGCAAGGGCACAACAGTATTCGTCGAGCTACCCGTCATCAGTATGGAATCCGATCATGCCGTTGCCATGCCAGACCCACAGGCCAGTGCTGAGGCCCAGCCGGCTGCGCGCGTGCTGATTGTCGACGACGAGGAGCCGGTCAGCAGCCTGCTCGCCCGCCTGCTGAAGGAACTTGGCCAGATTCCAATCGTGGTCAATAGTGGCGCTGCGGCATTAACGCTGCTCGAACGCGACACGTTTGATCTTGTGCTGACCGATATCAAGATGCCTGGCATGACAGGGTTCGAACTTCACCAATACATCATACGCAACGACCCGGAGCTAGCGGCGCGGGTGGTGTTTGTGACCGGCGACACGCTCAGTGCAGCGACCCAGGCCCGGATCGCGCAAACCGGAAACCCATTTATTGCCAAACCATTTAGGATCGAACAACTTGAAGCGCTCGTACGGACGCTGCTGGCCCGACAGGCGAGCACCCACGCCGAACAGGGGTAACGTGGTGCTGCCGCGCAGCGAGGAGATACACCTTGGATACAGCATTTGCCCATGCAATCGGCGCGCTCGCCGCCGACAAACGCTCAGGAGCCTCACAGATCGCGGCGCGCGCGGCAGATGTGCTGCTCCGGCGCGCGGCCAGAGGTGCCTCCTCACCAGAGGACTTCCGCGCGGATGTGCTGGCCGCTGGGTGGGCGCTCATCCAAGCCCAGAATACCATGGCTGCGCTGATCAATCTTGTCAACACCGTGCTTTGGAAGATCGAGCAGGTCGACACGCCGCAGGAAATGCGTCAGTCGGTGATCGAAGCGACCGATCAGTTCAAGCGCCAGTTGCGCGACCACGCCGCGCGCGTCGCCGAGGGCGCACTGCCATTGATCTCGGATGGCGCGACCGTTGTTACGCTTTCACAGTCGAGCACCGTGCAGCATGCGCTGCTCCATGCGCAGCGAGCTGGCCGACGCTTCTCGATTATCTGCGCTGAATCGCGCCCGGCCTATGAGGGCCGCGAAACGGCCACAAAGCTCGCGGCGCACGGGCTGCATGTGTTTCTCACGGTCGACACAGCGGTTGTGGCAGCGGTAGCCAATGCCGATCAATTCCGTGGCGATAATTTTGTGGTGCTGGTCGGCGCAGATATGCTGACCAGCAAAGGGCTGGTCAATAAAGTCGGCACCCTCGCGCTTGCGCTGGCAGCACACCACAGCAGCGTGCCGGTCTATACGCTGTGCAGCAGTGAAAAGTTCTTGCCGCCGGGCTACCCGATGCCACCCCAGCGCGAACGGGCCGGCGACAGCATCTGGCCCGATGCGCCTGCGAATATCGAGCTTTGGAACCGCTACTATGATTTCACACCGCTGCACCAGATAGCCGGTGTGGTCACTGAGCATGGCGTACTGCCGGGCGCGGCAGTCGAGGCCTGGCTGGCCACAACCCAACTACACCCATCGCTGGCAAAGCAAGCACTTATGCTTGGGCGCTAACCACACCGGCCTCTAACTTCTCATATTCAGCACATTTTGATTCCGTGTCGTAATCTGGTATACTACATCTAGCGCATTGTAATGCCAAAAAGTCGCATACATTATACGTATTACCCGATTGACTTCGAACACATGTTCTAGTATAATACTGCTCACCCGATCGATGTGTGGATATCATCAGCAGATGCCCTGGCGATAGCCTTGGCGTGTTGCACCTGTGGTGGGAGGAAAGCAAAATGGCGGTTACAAGTAAGAATTTACACGCGAACCAGCGGTCGGCAGGGCTGCCTACGCCACTGCGTGAGCGCTTTCAGATCGGCTTCTACGCCATCACGTTGCTGCTAGCCGCCGTTGCGATCTATGCCGTGGTTGGGCTGTTTGTTGGTGGCTTTGGCACACTCGCCGACGATCTGCGATATGGGCGACCGCGCACCGATCATCTCACCGCCTATGTTCAGCATGGCGAGACGCCTGGGCATCCCACGCATCTCATGGCAGTCAACCTGAATCGCCAGGTGTCGGTGATCGAGATTCCGGGGGGCGACCCCGCCAAGGCCCGCTCGATCAGTGGGCCGTATCTGTTTGGGGCCAAGGAAGACCTGACGCCGGTTACGCTGCATCTGCGCGACATGGATGGCGACGGGCGGCCTGATCTGTTGATCGACGTGCGGCGCGAACAGATCGTGTACCTCAACCGTGACGACGCCTTTCGCCTGCCAACACCTGAGGAGCAGGCCGGGCTAGCGTTGGAGGCGCGATGAGCGATGGAAGCCGTTCGCGCAAACCTGCGCCAAAGCGCACGCCCCAGCTTGACGAGCGTGAGCAGAAGGCTGCGCACGAGGAACTGACGCGCATGCTCCAGCGAGACCCGCCAGCGCGCCGCCAGCCAGCGGAAGACGTTCGCCGCACCTGGGATGTATACGACGACCTACCTGAGCCGCAGCGCCGCGCGCCAGTACCGGTGCGGCGGCCCGCACAGCCGCGCCAGGCCACCGCACCACTCCGTCCGCTCCGCGATGTGTATGACGACGAGGAGGATGACCACCCGCGCCCACGGTTCAGCCCAATCGCCGAGACGCGCGCGGCACTCGAGTATGCTGAAAGCCTGCGCGGTGCGCCACGCGGCGCGGTCGAACTGCCGCTGTATGGCGAGATGCGGCGCAACCCGCTGCTGATGATCGGCGTTGCCGCTATCAGCGCAATTGTGATCGTCATGCTCATGGCGCAGCCGCGCACATCCGTCGGCGTGTTTCGCGACCCCGCCAGCCCAGCAGCCGAACTGAGCGGCCCGGTCGAGGCTGCCGCGCCCGCGCCAAACGGCGAGCACTCGCTGGTCGGGCCGCAGACCCTGACCGCCCGACAGATCGACGCGGTGCTGGCCGATTATGGCTCGCCCGCAACCGGCACCGGCGCGGATTGGGTGCGCCTCGGTGAGCAGTACGGCCTAGATTCGGCCTACGCGCTGGCTTTCTTTGTCGTCGAATCCACGGCGGGAACAGCACCAGGTTGGGCTGGCTGGAAGACCGATGGCAGCTCGACGCACAACATTGGCAATATTATCTGCGCCGGCTACCCGACCTGCCACGGGCGCTTCCGCGATTATGGCTCCTGGCAGGAGGGTATCGAAGACTGGTATCAGCTGATCGCGGTGGAATATGTCGAAGGGCGTGGTATCTCAACGGTCGAGCAGATCATCCCGATTTATGCGCCCGCATTCGAGAACGACGTGCCGGCCTATGTCGGCAATGTCGAGAACATGGTTGGCGAATGGCGGCAAAAATAATGATTGGTGAGGCATCTCCTTCGCTGCTGCGCACCGTCCTGATTGGCGTTGCCCTGATTGGCCTGCTCGTGTTGTTCTTTCAAAACCAGCCTGCGCCGGTGATCAGCGGCTGGGGCGGAAGTGGATCGGCGACAATCGGCGAGCGCGCGGGAACGATTCGTGGTGAGGCAAACCCAATCGGCGCAGGACTGGGCCTGGTGACGGTGCCGCAGGGCAGCCCGCTTGGCACGGTTCAGGCCGTGATGACACAGAGCTATGGCGTTGGCTCGCACGCCCCCGCCGAGGTCTGGGGCGGCGTCGATCTGGCGGTGGACAGCGATGGCGACGGCCAGGCCGACCCCGCCGCGACGATGGGCACGCCGATCTACGCAACGCACAGCGGCGTGGCCAGTGTGCGGCCCGACACATGGCCGGCTGGCAACTACCTGGCGATTGTGAACGATGAATATAAAACCGCCTTCGCCCACCTCGAGCGCTACGCTGTCGAAGACGGCGAACAGGTGCAGGTCGGCCAGGTGATTGGCTATGTCGGCGCTACCGGCCAGGCCAGCGGCCCGCACCTGCACTACGAGGTCTGGCAGCGCGGCGTCAATACCAACCCGCTCGACTTCGGCGCGTCTACCCGGCGCTGAAGCGCCGGGCTATTGGGTGCCGGGAACCGAAAATCGACGACACGGCTCACCCATTAGCCCGGCGCTTCAGCCGGGAACACACCGCACCACACCTATGACCCCACGTATTACGGTTGTTGGCAGTACCAATATCGACATGATGATGCGGCTTGCCGACCTGCCCGCGCCGGGAGAAACGGTTGCGGGCGGTGTGTTTCTGCAAGCATTTGGCGGGAAAGGTGCGAACCAGGCCGTGGCGGCGGCGCGGCTTGGCGGCAGTGTTACTTTTATTAGCTGCTTGGGCGATGACACATTCGCAGCGCAGCTGATCGCCAGCTTTCAGCAAGCTGGCATCGAGACTTCGCAGATTCGGCGCAGCGCCGAGGCGGCGACTGGCACGGCGCTGATTTTGGTCGATCAGCAGGGCGAGAACGCGATCGCGCTTGCGCCGGGGGCAAATGCCCTGCTTTCGCCGGCGCATATCGACGAAGCCGCCACGCTGATCGGCGGGTCGGCGTTGGTGCTGCTGCAAATGGAGATTTCTGAGCATACGGTTGCGCGAACACTGGCGCTGGCGCAGGTTCAGGGCGTGCCGGTGCTCCTAAACTACGCCCCGGTGCGCGGCCAACCGCTGCCCCTGAGCACGGCCATCACCACGCTGGTGGTCAACGAGACCGAGGCCGAGCGCCTGTGCGGGTTGAGCGTGCGCACGATCGACCAGGCCCAGCAGGCGGCGGCGGCACTGCTGGCGAAGGGGCCGCAGCGCGTGGTGATCACGTTGGGCGCGGGCGGCGTCTACATTGCTACGGGCGACGCGCAGACGCACGTTCCAGCGCTGCCAGTTACGCCAATCGACACCACGGCAGCGGGCGATTGCTTTTGCGGTGCGCTGGCGGTCGCACTTGTGGAAGGCCTGACCGACGTGGCGGCGGCGCGCTTCGCCAGCGCCGCCGCCGCGATCAGCGTCACCAGGATTGGCGCGCAACCCTCGCTACCCAGCCGCGCCGAGGTCGAGCAG
>JACMIM010000578.1 GCA_014381165.1 Roseiflexaceae bacterium | reverse complement strand
GCGCCGCGAGGCTCAACGCGCGTTGGCCGGCCGCACTGCGCTCTAGCAGCGCCTCGGCTTGGCGCTGCTGGGCGCGCTGGTCGGTGGTTCGTAACCAATCTAGCGCACCTTCTAGCTCGGCGGCAGCCTCGGCATAGCGCGCCTCGCCAAGCAACTGCTCGGCCCGCGAAAGGTCATAGGCCGTGATCGCATTGCGCCGGTAGCCGCCGGCCAGGTAGGTCGGCAGCCAGGCCCGCCAATCGCGCTCGAGCTGATCCGCCGAAACGCTGTAGGTGCGCTCCAGAGCCGAACGGTAGCCGCTGCTTTGAGCACTGGTCGTGATGAAATCGCGGAAGCTGGCAAACGAGTATGTTTCGATCAGATACGCGCCAATCGAGAGGCTCTGGGGGTAGCTGATCTGCGCGTGGGTGTAAAACGTATCGCGGTCGCTCAGGTCGCTCCAACGCAGCAGTGTATCCTGATCAAAAGCGCGCTGGAGCAGGGCCACGCGCTGCTCCAGCTCCGGCGCAGCATGCTCGACATACTGGGCGATCGCCTCCTGAAACACGACATTCAGTCGATCCTGCGACAGATCAGAAGCAACGATATGAGTCAATTCGTGGCGCACATTATTCTGCACCTCGGTTTCAGTCTGGCTGGCCGTCTGCGAGACGACTACGACAACTTCGTGGCGCTGATAATCGGCGTGGGCGACAATGCCAGGTAAGTTGCGGGCCAGCGGATTGACGGACGTGTAGCTCTCCCAGGTCGGGTACAGTCGCAGTGTGAGCGGCGTCGCGGCGCGGTGGCCAAAGATCGCAGCGGTTTCGTCATAGATCGAATCGACAAAGCTGGCATAGCGCTCGGCTGTCTGCGCCTCGCCAGAGGTATAAAGAATAGCAAAGCGGCTCGTGCGCAGCTCCTGCCACTCCTCGCGCTGCGCCAAGGCGGGCAGCGGCAGCACAAGCAGCGCCAGCAGCAGTCCAAGCAGGCAGCGCAGCAACACCTTCACAGGCAATCCTCACACAGATCCATAGCAATTTTAGGTACGTTGCGAACGTGCATAGCACAAAGTGGGGGCTTGGGGCTTCAGCCCCCGAGAAAGAACCCCTGCTTATTTCACAAATCCGGTAGGATTGCTATAGTATCCAGCGTTATCCGATGTTCATTAGTTGCGATAAAATTAAGTTTACCACACCAGCCGCAGGCTTGCCTGAGATCGAGATGAGAGCGGTGCTGTGTGCTATAATAGGAGCCGCATTCGCCGCACGGCGACCAAAGCAAAGATACCACGGAGGATATAGATGCCTGCTCCATCCCGCGCCCAGCGGCGCCGCAGCAATACGCGCGCATCCAGCGTTGGCACGCCAAAGATATACAACACACCTCCGATTGCACCTATCGACAGTCCCATACGCGAAGCAATCGCCACTGCGCCAGCCGCCAGTGCCGCGCCAGTAACTACGCCCAGCAGCCGGGTCGCCGGACGCTTGAAGGCACGCAAAGCTCCTGAGCCGATCGATTACGCGAAAGAGTACCGCGATGTCGCAAAGGATATGCGCCAGATCCTGTTCTGGGCCGGGTTACTCTTTGCGACCATGATCGCACTGTACTTCGCCCGCCAAGCCAATTTATTTTAGATAGGACTTACGCAGTTGGCGACTTCAGCCTGCGGCAGCGCGGCAGCATGAAACATCTATCCTTTTTTGCTTCGTTGTTTGGTGCTTTGCACCCAACAACGAAACAATTATTTGATATTTCCTTCCCCGCCGCAGGCGAAATGAAACCCGTTGGGCAACTGCGTAAGTCCTATTAGATTGCAGATGGATCGAATTCAAAGCCGCGCCGCGCGCTTGCAGCGGCTTGAGCACAACCTCTACAATGCGCCACAGGGCTTGCGGGCGATCGAACTGGCCGAGCGCTGCGGCGTCGACCGGCGCACGATCTACCGCGACATCGACGCGCTAGGCGAGCTGGGTGTGCCAGTCTGGCAGGACGGCCCCCGCTATGGTATCGACCGCGAAAGCTACCTTTCGACCGTGCGGCTGAATCTGAATGAGGCGATCGCACTATACTTCGCGGTGCGCCTGCTGGCCCACCACAGCGATGAGCACAACCCCCATGTGGTCGCCGCGCTTTCAAAACTCTCGTCGAGTCTGCCCGATTCTACCATCGCACAACATATCTCGCGCGCTGCCGAAAGCATCCGCGCTAAACCGTTGCGCACGGTCTACATTCGGGCACTGGAGGCGATCACGCGCGCATGGGCCGATAAGCGCCAAGTGCGCCTGCACTACCGCAGCGCCAGCGGCGAACTGACCGAGCGGGTCGTCAACCCGTATTTCCTAGAAGCCTCGCGCAGCGAGCCAGCATCGTATGTGATCGGCCATGACGATCTGCGTGGGGCGATTCGGACGTTCAAGATCGAGCGGGTGGTGCAGGCCGATGTACTGGAACAGAGCTACAGCATCCCCGATGACTTCGACCCATATAGCTACCTGGCTTCGTCGTGGAGTGTCATGAACGAGCGCGAGGTCGAGGTGTGGCTGCGCTTTTCATCCGCCGTAGCCGAGCGGGTGCGCGAAAGCGTGTGGCACCACAGCCAGCGGATCGAGAATCTGGCCGATGGCGGCTGCGAACTGCGTGTGCTGGTGGGCGGGGTGCGCGAGATTCGCGCGTGGGTGCTGGGCTGGGGTGCCGATGTCGAGGTACTAGACCCACCCGAACTGCGCGCCGATGTGGCCGATCACGCCCGCCGCATGGCCGCCCACTACACAGCCCGCGCCATCACCGCAGACTAAGAAAACTGACCACGAAGACACGAAGGCTCGAAGGTTTTAGGAACCTTCGAGCCTTCGTGTCTTCGTGGCAAAACGGTTAGCG
>JACMIM010000577.1 GCA_014381165.1 Roseiflexaceae bacterium | reverse complement strand
TCGCCTGCGGCGGGCAAGCAAATAACGCATCATTGTTTCGGTTTTTGGCGCAAAGCGCCAAAAACCGAAACAAAAAAGATACAACATCCACAATAGAAAGGCTCAGGCGGGCGAATGCGCCAGGCCAGCGCGCCAAGCCACTGGCTGGCAGAAACCCACAGCACATAGCCAGCCATCAGCCCATACACCAGATGCGCGAGCCTACCCCAGTGCCAACTAGCGCGCACCACGGCGATAGCGGCCACAGCTATGAACCAGGCCGAGAACATCAACCAGCGTGTCGAGAGCGAGGAGCCACTAATAAATGGCAGCGCAGCAAAGCCCAGCGCAATCAGCAGCGTGCCAGCCGCCAGTGTTAGCGCCGTGCCCCTCAGCAGGGCTGGGGAAGTTGTCTGGCCGTCCGGCTGCCGCTGCGCCGTGCTGGCGAACCACATAACCAGACCAATGGCTGCTAGCGGCACTGGGAAGAAGCCAAAATGCACCCGAAAACCGGCGTTCCACAGTGCGTTCCATAACACATCGTCGGGGATTGGCTCGCGCCCCGCCACGCCAGTCAGTCCGCCCGCCTGCGCTGCCTGGGCTTGCTCCAGAAACATGCCGGTATAACCAGAGTAAAAACCAGCTATCGCCACAAGTTCGGCAAGCGCGGCGGCCAGTGTGAGTAGCCAGAACACGCGCCAGCCGACCGCGCCACGCCACGCCGCTGCCAGCAACACCAGCAGGCCCACACAGATCAGCAGCGACACATTGATCCAAAAGCCGAAGTGCCCGAGAAACACAAGTGACGCGATCAGGCCGAGCGCGATCGCCCCAGCGAACGACCGACGCGACAAACTGCGCGCTGCCAGAATGCGCGGGACGAGCACGATCAGCGCGGCGATCAGTAGCAGATGGGTAAACTGCGCAAAGATGTGCGTGCTGAAGTTCCACCAGGTTGTCATAAAAGTGGCTGCACTGAATGAATACAACGCGGCGGCGGCAACGGCCCAGCCCTGTTCTGCGCTGGATACCTGTGCTCTTGAGCGCACTGGAAAGGCGCGGTACACGCCCAGGCCAATCGTGTACACCAGCACGATGCTGAGCGCGTCAAAGACTGCGCCGGCCAGCCATAGCAGATTGCGTGGTTCAAGCTGAAGTAGTGTCAAAGGAGCCAGCAGCAGGTACAGCGCCGGTGGGTAGGGGAAATCGACGCCACGGTTGCGCGAAAGCAGCAGCACGCGCCCCTCGACCACTTCGAGAAAGCGGTTAGTGTGAAAGCCGATATCGCCCGCCATCGCATGCGGGTACAGTTTGCCGCCGTAACGCAGTGCGAACGCCGCAAAGGCCAGCGCCAGCAACCAGGTAAGCGCCCTGTCGTCTAGTGGAATCTCGAGTGTGCGGGCTAGCGGCCGCAGCGCCCAGCGTAGCATCAGCACCAGCATTACACCAAGTGCCAGCGCTTGCACCGCCGGCCACCAGCCAAATGCCGCTCGCGGCGGGTCGAGGACAGTCGCACAGGCGAGCAGAGCAACCGCAGGCAGCAGCAGCACAAAGCTCACGCGCTCGCGCAGGCCGCTGGCGCGCAGACCAAGCCAGCCGAGTAGCCCAGCCAGCAGCCAGCCAAGCGTGCTGGCGGCTGGCGGCAGCGCCGGGCCAGCCTGGAGTTCGTAGAGCACCCGATCGACCGGCAACCCCAATTCGCGGCTGTCGCCTGGCGGCGAGAAGACCGCGCTGCGCAGTTGAAAGCCCTGCTGATCGGACAGGGTTTGTCCAGCAGGCAGCACGAAAGTATAGGTGCCGCCTTGCGCGATCACGGGAAACGTGCCGATCAGCCGACCCTGCGACCACACAGCGAACGACCGCGCGCCATTACGATACACGTCCTCGCTGACCGAGTGGATGCGCAGTTCGATGAGTAATGGGCGGCTGCCGCTGCCGGGAAGCCGCACGCTGGCCTCAGCAGTGCTCCAGCGCCAATTGATCGAACCGCCCTGTTCATACGGCTCAACCGGGTAGAACCCGTCGAGCATTGGCAGATCGCTGCCGTAGCCTTCTTCCAGCCCAACATCGAAGGACGTGCGGAGCGGGATTTGCGCTGAAAGCAACAATGTGACCGCGAGCAACACAAGCAGTGCCCCAAGCCAAGGCGACCAGATCATGCGCCGCGAACCGCCTGCGGCGTTGCGGAAACTATCGGTTGTCAGATTACATGTTGGCTGCATCGAACCTTACGGCTGGCGCGCATAGCTGGCGAGCAGGTCGATCAGCATCTGGCTGTGCCGCACAAGGTCGGCGAGGGGAATATGCTCGTTTGCACCGAGGACGTTACTATCGTGGCGGGCGCAGCCGACTGCGGCTACTGGTAGGCCAAAGGCTTCGCTGAAGAGAAACAATGGCAGGGCGAATGGCCCCATCGGCAGGCTCGGTAGCACTGCGGCATAGGCAGGCTGCCCAGCGGCGCGCACCCGCTCGATAAAGGGATGGTCTGGGCTGGTGGTGGCCGGGTAGCCGCCACTCAGGCGCTCGACGGCCACGTCTTCGAAGCCTTTTTCGCGCAGATGTGCCCGTAGCAGATCGACGATCGACTGCGGGCGCTGCCGTGCGACGAGTTGAAAGTCCAGTCGAGCACTGGCGACGACTGGCAATGCGGACTGATCGATAAATGGTTCGGCGCTCAATCCGCTGATATGTGCCGTCGGCAGCGTCGTTTCGGCGGTGATCAGTGTCGCGCCGGTCATACCGAATAAAAATTGCTCGATACCCCAGGCGGCCAAGCGACCTTGTTCGTCGACACGCACGCTACGAATAGCTTGATTTTCGGCGCGATTAGGGCTTTCGACATCGTCGTAGAAGCCCTCGATTAACACTTCTTCCTCGGCGCTTTTGACCGCGCCGAGCGCCCAGACCAGCCGCCATAACGGATTTGGAACGCTCGCGGCCAAGCCAGCTTTAAGCTGTTGGTTCGGGCCAACAACGGTGAGCCGTGTTTGGAGCAGGCCTTTGCTGCCGCTGTAGCAGATTGGCACGCCGTAAGCATCACGTTCGCCGCCTGTCGCCAGGCAGGCATCGGCCCGCAGATGCTCACGGTGCTCGGCGAGCGCCATCCCCAGGTGCGGGCTGCCAATGCCGCCTTCACCCTCGGCGATCACGACAACGCTGATGGGCAGCTCGCCATCGGCAGCGATCATGCTGGCCAGTGCCGCCAGATGTGCCACCAGCGGCCCCTTGCCCTCGGCAACGCCGCGGCCAAACAGCGCACCTTCGCGCTCGGCAAGCTGAAATGGTTCGTGGTTCCATGTGCGCCACGGGCCAGGCGGGGCTGTATCATAATGATGGTACAGCAGCAGCGTGAAGGGACTGCGCCCGGCCCGCCGCCCAACAACCACAGGCGCTCCTGCTGTTACGAGAACCTCGCTCTGGAGTCCGCGCTGGGTCATCAAGGCTGCAAGGTGGCTTGCCGTGGTGGTTGTAATCTCAGGCTGGTCGTAGCTTGAAGGGATCGCGCACAGCTGGCGCAGATCATTCACCAGCATGTCAGTTAGTGTGAGGTTCGATTCGATCACGCCGCACCCCGCTGCGGAAAAACATTATCCCATCTATTATAGCACACAGCTCTGTGTGGTATGATAGATTCCACACTGGCAGGAAATCCTGTGGTAGCGAGCAAGCGTAGTGTAGTATGTTGAGTGTTGACAAAATGTAATGACTCAGGGGGTAGCTTGGCAGGGCTTTTTCCCGGTTTTGAATGGCTTTGCCATTCAAAACCGGGAAAAAGAAATCGTTGGGGCCGTAGGCCCCCCAAACCCCCGCAAACGCGGCCTCCTCTGAGTATTTACGACAAAATTAGGTATGCGTATGGTACTAAACGTGTTGGGAAGCCGCCAGAGTTGAGCTACAGGTAAGCAGTGCTGCTATGACACTGAAGAACATACGTATGGAACTAGCAATGACTCCAGCAGAAGCATTGGCGCAACTGCGCGACGATGAGCTGCTTGCATTGGTCGTGCGCCGCCAGGAAGAAGCGCTCGGTGCGCTATATGATCGATATGGTCGTTTAGTATACGCTATTGCCCTGCGTATCACCGGCGACCGACAAACCACCGAGGAAGTGGTACAGGACGTCTTTCAGAACGTGTGGCAGTCGGCTGCTGGCTTCCAGGCGGGCGTTGGCTCGGTCTCGTCCTGGCTGATGAGTATCGCTCGGCACCGCGCGATCGACGCGACCCGTAGCCGACGGGAGCGCGCCCGTATGCGCGAGCAGGAGCTGACCCCCGAGATGCCGCTGGTGGCCGAAGGCCCAGGCCCCGAGGACGAAGTTGTGCAACGGCTGCTACGTGAGCAGGTGCAGACCGCACTGCGTGAGCTGCCGCCCGGCCAACGGCAGGCGATTGAACTTGCTTACTATGGCGGGCTCACCCGTGTTGAGATTGCCGAATCACTTGGCGAGCCGGTTGGCACGGTTAAAACGCGCCTGCGTCTAGGCCTACTCAAACTCAAGAACTTATTGGGCGATCTGTGACGCTCATGCAATGAATCCAAAGCGCCACGTATACCGCATAGATAGTTGATAGCTACGAGGAGAGATGCAACCTGAAAGTACAACCATGGAGCCTTGGTCAGATGATGTTTTTGATCTTCTAACGGCATATGCACTGGATGCGCTGGAGCCAGAAGAGATGAGCCGTGTTAGCGAATTGCTTGCGCGTGACCCAGAGCTTCAGCGCCAGTACGCCGATCTGCGGGCAACCGCAGCGCTGCTGCCCCACGCGCTCCCCGATGCTGCGCCGCCACCAGAGCTGCGCCAAAAAGTGCTCGACTATGCTGTCGGGCGGGCAGCGCCACAGGCTGCGCCGCTACCTAAGCGAGCGGAACTGGTTACACGCGGCTTGCGGAACTGGTTGTTTGGGCTAGGCGCACTTGCCGTGGCTGCAATGGCGGTTGCTCTGATCACGCTTGGCCAGCTTGGCACGGTTCGCGCCGAATTGGCACAGGCTCAGACCAAACTTGATCAACAAGTGGTGCTGAACAAACAGGTAGCTCAGGCCATCGCTAACCAGAACCAGACGGTCGCGCTCAGCGGACAGGCAGGTAGCGGCACGGTTATTGTTGATACCGGTGGGCAGTTCGTGATTGCTGCGGCGCTTCCCCCGCTACCTACAGGCCGCGTGTACCAGCTCTGGGTGATCGAGGGCCAGACGCCGGTCAGCACCGGCACGTTTACCGTCGATGCCGATGGCGTTGCGCTGGCCGCGCTGCCGACACGCCAACTGCCACCCAATGCGCTGTTCGCCATCACCGAGGAGCCAGGCCCGGACGGTAGCTCCGGCCCGACCAGCGACGTTCTGATTTCGAACCTGCCGCCAGCGTAGCCGTGTCCCCCACGCCCGCTGGGCTGGGCGGTGTGGAGGGCACAGCATGCCGCGCCCTCCATACCGCTTTATTATGTTCACCCCTGCCACTGTGCTATAATCATGCATTGCAATCCGCTTTCCGCACAGGCAAAACCCATGCCCGAAGATCTGCCAATTCTGTTTGATTTCCCGAGCAGGCCGACGATAGATTTTACAAACGGCGAGGGCGGCGAGCGCGAACTACCAGTGGTGCCGTTGATCAACGCGGTACTGTTTCCGCATATGCTCACACCGCTGTTTGTGGGCCGCGCGCCCTCGGTTGCCGCGATCGAGGACGCGATGGCGGGTGAGCGGTCGATTCTTGCCGTCGCCCAGCGCGAGCAGGACGCCGAGGATATCGGGCCGGCTGATCTGTTCACCGTCGGTGTCGAGGCGTTGGTGCAGCGCGTGCTCAAAATGCCGGATGGCTCGACCTCGATTGTGGTACAGGGCCAGCGCCGGGTGCGAATTCTTGGCTACATCGGCACAAACGGCTACCTACGGGCGCGAGTTGCGCCGATCTATAGCGAGGACGAGCGGACTATCGCAGTCGAGGCCATGATGCGCGCCGTGCTGTCGCTGTTCGAGCGCGTGGTCAAGCTCTCACGCACGCTGCCCGACGATTCGTATGTCATGGCTATGAATGTCGACGAACCCGGCTGGCTGGCCGATCTTGTCGCCTCGACCATGGCGCTCGATGTCCCGCGTCGTCAGGAGATTCTCGAAACGCTCGACACCGAGGAGCGGCTCCGGCGGCTTTCGGTGATGCTTTCGCAGGAGCTCGATGTGCTTGAGCTGGAAAGCCGCATTCATACGCAGGTGCAGAAAGAGGTCGATCGCAATCAGCGCGAATTCTTTCTACGCGAGCAAATGAAGGCCATCCAGCGCGAACTTGGCCAGGACGACCCAATCCAGCGTGAGTTGGCCGACCTACGCGAGCGGGTGCTGCTATCGAGCATGAGCGATATCGCCAAAGACAAGGCGCTCGAAGAGGTCGATCGCATGGAGGCGATGTCGCCAGCCACGCCGGAGTACAGCGTTCTCCACACCTACACGAATTGGTTGCTCGACCTGCCTTGGACTGCGCAAACTGAGGATAACCTGGGCCTGGATTATGCCGCGCTGATTCTCGATAACAACCATTACGGCCTTGAGAAGATCAAAGAGCGGATTATCGAATTTTTGGCAGTGCGCCAGCTGGCCGGGCCAAAATTAAAATCACCAATTATTTGCTTTGTTGGCCCGCCTGGCGTAGGTAAAACTTCGTTGGGCCGTTCGATCGCCGAGGCGCTGGGCCGCGCATTTGTGCGGGCCTCGCTAGGCGGTGTCCACGACGAAGCCGAGATTCGCGGGCACCGCCGTACCTACATTGGCTCCATGCCTGGGCGGGTGCTCAAGGCCATGAAAGAGGCCGGGGCCAACAACCCCGTCTTCATGCTCGACGAAGTCGATAAGCTGGGTGCGGATTTTCGCGGCGATCCAGCCTCGGCGTTGCTGGAGGTGCTCGACCCGGAGCAGAACGATACGTTCCGCGATCACTACCTTGATGTGCCCTACGATCTTTCAAAGGTGCTGTTTGTCACCACGGCCAACCTACTCGATCCTATCCCGCCAGCGCTGCTCGACCGCATGGAAGTTATTCATCTTCCCGGCTACACCGAGGAAGAGAAGTTCCAGATCGCGCGGCTGTTTCTGGTGCCAAAGCAGCTGGACGCTAATGGGATCGAGGACATGGGCGTGCGCTTCAACGAGGCGGCGCTGCGGCATCTGATTCGCCACTACACCTACGAGGCCGGCGTGCGCAATTTGGAACGCGAGATTGGCGCGGTCTGCCGCAAGATCGCCCGGCGCGTGGCCGGCGGCCGCTCTTACCCGCGCGTCGTCCAGCCGCGCCAGATTGAAGAGGGCCTAGGACGGCCGCGCTACAGCCACGGCCTCGCTGAGACCGCCGACTCGGTCGGCGTGGCGACCGGGCTGACATGGTCGGCCAAGGGCGGCGATGTCATGCAGATCGAAGTCATGGTGATGGAGGGCAAGGGCGTGCTGACGTTGACCGGCCATCTTGGCGATGTGATGCGCGAATCGGCCCAGGCTGCGCTGTCGTATGCCCGCGCCAATGCCCAGCGGCTTGGTATCGTAAATCGGCAGTTCGAGCGTATTGACATCCATATTCATGTGCCAGAGGGCGCGATCCCTAAAGAAGGACCGTCGGCTGGTGTCTCGCTGGCGACCGCGCTGATCTCGGCGCTGTCCGAGCGCCCCACCCGGCGCGATGTCGCCATGACTGGCGAGATCACACTGCGCGGGCGGGTGCTGCCGGTCGGCGGTGTCAAGGAGAAAGTGCTTGGCGCGCATCGGGCCGGCGTTGGCACGGTTATTCTGCCAAAAAAGAACCAGCGCGATCTGGACGAAGTGCCGGCGCATGTCAAGCGCGGCCTACGTTTCGTGTATGTCGAAACCATGGACGAGGTGCTAGAAACGGCGCTAGTGGGGTGATCGGTCGGGGCAATCCGGCGGCGGGTTTGAAATGACGTGGGGCGGGTTTGAAATGACGTGGGGCGGGTTTGAAATGACGTGGGGGCGGGTTTGAAATGACGTGGGGGCGGGTTTCAAACCCGCCCCCACGTCATTTTTTTCTTTATGGCTGGATCTGCTCCAGGAATTCAGAGGCGGCCCAGCCCTGCTGGCCACCGGGCGACTGAATGTTCTTCCAGACCCGATCGGTTCCAACAAAGTCCTCGCCGACAATTGTTACCACGCTACCGTCGGTCAGGGTTTCGACCACATTTGCGTCGGTGGTATGATCGGCGCGTAGAAACAGCCCCTGCTCGGCGGTGCCGAACACGCGGAACTGAGCTGCCACCGCTGGCTGCGGCGCAGGCGTGACTGTGGCTGCCGCCGCCAGTGGGTCGAGCGTTGGCAGGGACTGCGGGTCGCTGCCACCAAAGCCGGCCGCGATCGTGGGCTGCGGCAGATCAAGCGCGGTTGGCGCATTAGCGCGGTTGACGATCAGCACCATCAGCACGATCGCGGCGAACGTCGCGGCGACCACAATCGCAACTGTGCGTAGGCCGCCGTGCTGAAGCCACAGCACAAGCTCCTCGCGGGTTGAGGGAATGGTTCCAGGGCGGCGCTTGCGCCCGCTACTGCGCGCCGATGTGCGCGAGCTGAGCCAGTCCGAGCGCACTGGCTCGCCCTCTGGTGCCTGGCGCGCATTGAGCCGGTCGGTCTGGCCGGAGGAGCGGCGACCACTGTGGGGCGGGCGCTCATCTTGTGTTTCGTATTCGTCGTCTTCCAGTGTCATGCCAGCCCCCGGTGCGCTACAAAACGGCGATCCGCTGCGCAATCATAGCATAATTATGAGGTAACGGCACGCTGGGTGCGGGGTAGGGGCACGATATATCGTGCCCCTACCCCGCACCCATCATGCTACTGTTGCACGGCGGCGCGGGCGGCGGCCTGCATCAGTTTGGCGATCCGTTCGACCATGCTGGCGGGGTTGGGGTGCAGCCCCTCGAGCAGCAGCGCGTCGTCATACAGCTGCTCGATCAACATTGTGGCCAGCTCGTCCTCAGGGCGTTGCTCGATAAGTGTGGCCAGATCGGCGACCAGCGCGTTGCTACGGTTGAGTTCTAACAGCTTGGCAGGCACACTGGTGTCGCGCTCGAGCATGCGCTGGATGCGCTCCATCTCGCGGTTCGGCGCGTCGGCGGAAACCAGCCGAGCTGGGCTGGTGCGTAGCAAGTTGGAGGCGCGCACACCGGTTACGCGCTCGCCAAGCACCGCCTTCACCCGCGTCACAAGGTTGGCGAAGGCCTCGTCGGAAACTTGCACATCCTGGGTGGACGCTTCGCCCGGCAGCTTGAGGTCGGGGTCGTCGGCGTTCTTGAGCGTGTGGCCCTCATAGTCGCGTAGGCCATTCAGCATAAAGCCATCGACGATATCGGCAAACAGCAGCGCTTCGATGCCGCGCTCGTGAAGTGCTTCCAGATGCGGGCTACGGCGGGCGCTTTCAAGATCGTTGGCCAGCACAAAGTAGATTTCAGTCTGGCCATCGATCATGCGGCTCTTGTACTCTGCCAGCCCAACCAGTGCGTCGCCTTGGGTCGAGCTGTAGAAGCGCAACAGCGGCAGCAGCTCGGTGCGGGCAGCGTAGTCGGTGGCGATGCCCTCTTTCAAGAACACACCGAACTCAAGCCAAAAGCTCTTGTAGGTGTCGGCGTTATTTTCGGCCAGTTCAGCTAGCTCTTTGGTTAGCCGCGTGGTGAGCGTCTTCTTGATTTTCGCTGGCACCTGCGTGCTCTGCACGGTCTCGCGGGCTACATTCAGCGGCAGATCCTCGCTGTCGACCACGCCCTCGACAAAGCG
>JACMIM010000576.1 GCA_014381165.1 Roseiflexaceae bacterium | reverse complement strand
GATTTCTCAACGCGTGTGAGCGCAAAGCGGGGGTTAGGGGCGCAGCCCCCGAGAAAAACCCCCTCCTACCTGATAAGGTGACAGAATTACGCTCTGTGAATGCGAACATATAATCGCAGTGTAAGATTGTTTCATTATCATTGCGATAATATGATATTAAGCTTCAATTAGGCAGTTGTGTTCGAGGGATCACAATTCAGCGCGCAAGCCCCTGCGCAACCAGCCACTGCGCCGAGCGGGCGATGCCGGCCTTGTTGCGAATCTCTAGAATGAGCCGCGGCTGATGCTGTAGCTCACTCAGCGCCTCGAAGACCGCGAACCAATTGATGTTGCCGTCGCCCAGCGCCCAGTGGCGATCCAGGTTGCCATCGGTGTCCTGGAGGTGTATATGACCAAGCAGCGGGCCGACAGCGCGAATCCACTGATCCGGCGGTGGCCCACCAATCCGGTTGGTCAGCGAGGCGTGGCCAGCATCGAGACTAGCCCGCACATGCTCCGACTGAAACGATTCGACCAAGGCCAGCAGTGGCGCAGGGTTTGTGTCGACAATGTTTTCAATCACCAGTGTGCAGCCGATCTGCCGCGCGATCTGAAGTGGCGCTTCCAGTGTGGCGTGCGCCAGTTCGGTGTCCTCCGTGCGGCGCTGGCCAGGGCCGTGAGCCAGAAACGCCCCGCCGAAAAACAAGAACGGGCTGTGGACGACCATGTGGCTTGCGCCAAGCTCGCCCGCGAATTCCAGCGCTGTGCATAGCCGCTCGGACACCAGCGCGCGCACCTTGGGGTCGCGGCTCGTCAACGTCATGCCATCGAACGGGCCGTGAATGCCCAGCCGCCCGCTGTAGCCGTCGAGCAATTCGCGGGCTTGGCGAGCGAGCGCGGCCCAATCGCCATCGAGCACATCGGCGAAGATCGCGTCTTGCAGTTCCAGGTCGCGCTGGTCGGCAAGAATCCAATCGCGGTAATCGGGCAGGACGCTGATCGGCATTGCCGCGCCGACCAGCGGCAGTAGTGTTTGTGTCATGGCTTGCTCCATTCGTTAAGTGTCACGCCAACCTCACCCCGGCGCTACGCGCCACCCCTCTCCTGCCAGGAGAGGGGCTAAGGGTGAGGTTAGCATCGGCCTACGTGCCTGCGTACTTGGCAAGAAACAGCGCTGGGTCGCGCAAGTCGTCGAAACGCGCCTCCAGCGTGGCGCGATCCCAATCCCACCAGGCGATTGCGAGCAAGCTGGCGACGACCTCGGCACTGAACCGTGCGCGTAACCGCCGTGCCGGTACGCCAACCACGATGTCATATGCTGCGACGTTGTGCGTGACCACCGCTCCCGCGCCGATCACCGCGCCCGTGCCGATCTGCACACCAGGCATGATCGTCGCGGCGTGGCCGATCCACACATCGTGGCCAATCATGCACCGATCAGCCGCGCGCCAGGCAAAGAATTCGGCGTCGTCGGTCGTGCCCAGGCCGTACTGTACGCGGCGGTAGGTCATGTGATGCTGCGTGACCCGGTTCATTGGGTGGTTGCCAGGGTTGATGCGAACATGCGAGGCGATCGAGCAGAATTTGCCGACATCGGCATAGATGATCGACACGTCGCCCGCTGCGTAGCTGTAGTCGTCAAAGCTAGATTTTACAATGGTCGTGTGTGGGCCAATTTCCGTCCAGCCGCCAATCCGGCTCGCGCGAATCTGCGCAGTCGGGTGAATCGTGGGCTGCTCGCCGAGCATCGTTGGCTCATGCTCGCGCTCCTGCGGCGGAAACAAGTCTATCTCGTGGAACACAGAACGCTCCTTGGAACAAAGAACCGCAGAACCGCAGAACCGCAGAACCCAATAGCCCGGCG
>JACMIM010000575.1 GCA_014381165.1 Roseiflexaceae bacterium | reverse complement strand
GATGCAACGCGGCGCACATAGCCCAGCGCTTCAGCGCCGGGCTATGTTGGCTGTGTTTAGTGTGGCTATTCGGTGGGTGGGGCTAGCGCGCAGCTTCGACCGCGTACACAATCTCGTTATCCGTGATCGTGACTGACGAAACGGTGGCTTTTTCGTTCTTGCCTTTGATATAACGCGCCCATGAGCTGCCCAATTGGGCATTGATCTGCTGCTGAAGCTCGGCGGAGGCTGGCTCGCCGTTCGCGGTCGCCGATGCAAGTGTCCAAGCTACGCGCCCGTTCTCGACCGCTGGCGTGTAGACCGATACGATATTCACCGGGTCGCGGCGCGGCGCGCTCCAGGTGGCAGAGATCACGACCTGGCCTGGCTGGAGATCGACCGTGCGGTTAGTGATGGTGCTGCGCTTGGGGTTAGTTACGGCGTAGCTGCTGTTGATCTGCTGCTCGGTGATAGTAACATTGCGGCTGGCAGCGGCAGCAGGCTGGGCGAATGCGGCCAGGACGAGCAACAAGGCGGCGATCAGCGCGGCGCGAATTGACATGTTCTTCATAGCAGGCTCCTTGTGACGGCGGTTTGTAGCACACGTATAGACTACCCGCAACCGCTGTCGGCAGGAAGTTACAGCGATCATACTACGAGGTGATCACTGTCACGCTCTGGCTGTGATACGCTCTGCCTGCGCGCTTTTTGCGGGCCTGGCCAAATATAGCGCAGGCCAGAGTAGCGCACGCGCATTGAGCGCGTGTATAGCTGGGCCAGCGAGAATCGACTTGGGCGATGCGGCATAATGCCCGTTGCGCATCCAGATGCTGTGCGAGTACGTAGGAGACGTATCCAACAACAATCGAATGGAAAAGAGATATTCTATGACGACAACTGAAACCGCTACAATCGGCGGCGGCTGCTTTTGGTGTACCGAGGCGATCTACGATGATGTCATCGGCGTGAGTGATGTGGTGTCAGGCTACTCCGGCGGGCGCACGCCGAACCCGACCTATGAGGCTGTGTGCAGCGGGAGCACTGGCCACGCCGAGGTGATTCAGGTGACGTTCGACCCCCAGGTGCTCAGCTACCGCGATCTGCTCGACGTTTTCCTGGCGACCCACGACCCAACCACGCTCAATCGCCAGGGCGCGGACGCAGGCACCCAGTATCGATCGGTTATTTTCTATCATACACCCGAGCAGGAGCAGGTTGCCCGCGAGGTGATTGCTGCCAGCCAGCCCAACTATCGTAGCCCGATCGTGACCGAAATCGCGCCAATCGAGCGCTTCTATCCGGCCGAGGAGTATCACCAGGAGTACTTCCTGAACAACCCCAACCAGCCCTACTGCCGTGCGGTAGTAGCCCCCAAGGTGCAGAAGTTCCGCAAGAGCTACGCTGCGAAACTCAAGGCGTAGTGTGACAAGTGAGAACAAAGAACAGAGAACAAGGAACTGACTCTCTATTCTTCGTTCTCTGTTGTCTGTTCTTTGTTGTCTGTTCTTTGGTGGCCGCGTTGGCGGTTCGCGTACCCCCCCCCGGCGCTAAAGCGCCGGGCTATTGGGTTCTTTGTGCTTTGTTCTCTGTTCTTTGTTCTCTGTTCTCTCAGGCCAGCGGCAGCTCGACCGTGAACTCGCTACCCTGGCCCTCCACGCTGTCTACCCATACCTCGCCGCCATGCAGTTGCACGATCTCGCGCACGACATACAGGCCGATGCCCATGCCGCTGATCTGATTCGGGTTGGCGTTTTCGGCGCGGTAGAAGCGCGTGAAGAGGTGTGGCAGCGCCGTGTGCGGCACGCCGATTCCTGAATCGCGCACACGTAAGCGCGCCACGCCCGCGCTGCTCTGAAGTGTGATGCTAATCTCACCGCCATGCGGGCTGTATTTAACCGCATTCTGAACCAGGTTTTGCAGCACCTGCTCGAGCCGCAGCTCATCGCCGCTGACAATCACCGCCATTTCGCTGCTCAGGTGCAGTTGATGCTGGTTGAGCGTTGGCTGAATCTCGGCGACAACACGCGCCACTAGTGTGCTTAGGTCGCAGGGCGCACGTTCGATGCTGAGCTGGCCGCTCTGGATGCGGGCGACATCGAGTAGCGCCGAGATGAGCTGGTTGAGCCGCCGCGACTGGGCGACGATCACCTCAAGGGTCTTACTTGTCTGACCGCCATCGGTGCCGGCGCGCGCCATGCGGCGCTGAAGCAGCTGGGTGTTGCCCATCAGCGATGTCAGCGGTGTTTTCAGCTCGTGGGCTGCGACCGAGAGGAACTGGTCGCGTAGTTTGACGGCTGCCTCGGCGGTCTGGCGGGCTTCGCGCTCGGCCTCGTGGAGGCGCGTGCGCTCATAGGCCTGCGCGAACTGCTGTACCACGGTGCGAATGAACTCGCGCTCTTCGTCGGTGTAGTGATGGTATGCGCCAAAGCGCAAGCCAACTGCGCCAATCGCTTGGCCATTGATAATCATGGGAATGGCCGCCCGTGTACCTGGCAGTGCGCGCTGGATTTGCTCGCTCTGGCTTTCTCCGTAGAACTGCTTGAGCTGTTCGTGCGATTCGATCCAGAGAGCTTCGCTGCGCTGCACTGCTGCGACAAAGGGCGCGCTGATCGTCTGCGGCGAGAGCGCCCATGCCGCCGTGTCTTCGGCGCTGTAGCCCGCCCAAGCAACTACTTCTAGCTGATCCGTGTCACCAAGACGAGCGATCCAGATCGCGTTTGCTTGCAGTGCAGGTGTGATCCTGGTTGTCATCACCGCGAGCGCATCGGCGCTGGTCAGGGCCTGGCCAAGCGCGATGGTCACATCGGCTAGCAGCGCGCCGGCAGCCTCGATGCGCTTGCGCTCGGTGATATCGATCACGAGTGCGCCGACGCCGACCACGCGACCGCTCGGCAGGCGCACGGGGTAGAAGCTAGCCAGCCAATCGCGCGGTAGACCTTCATCCAGCCCAGGGCCGCGTATTTCGATATTGCTGGATGGCTCACCCTGACTGAGCACGCGCTCGATCACTGGCTGAAACTGGCGGGCCAGCACTGGCATCACCTCGGGCAGCGTGCGGCCGATATGCGCCTCGGGGGGCTGCCGGTTGAGTGTTGCCAGCATGGGGTTGATATGCACATAGCGAAGCTCGGTGTCCCAGAGCGCAATGCCAACGGGTGCAGTGCTCAACACATACTCAAGCCGTGCGCGCGCCTCCTCGCTGTTTTGCAGGGCCTGTTGGGTTTCTTGATACAGGCGTGTCTGTTCAAGCGTATGGGCAGCCTGCTGGGCGAGCATGCCAATCACATCAAAATCAGCCTGGTCGAGCGCACGGTTGCCCTCGAACTCCATCGCGAGTGTGCCTAACACACGGTCGCCAATCAGCAGTGGCACAGCGAGGAAGCTGCGCTCGTGCTGTCGTGGATGCGCATCGGCAAGTTGCGGGTAGCGCCGGTCGCGCTCGGCGCTCGAGTTGAGCCAGATTGGAATGCGCAGGCGCACTGCGTCGCCAACCGGTGTGCTGGCTGTTGCGGGAAAACACTGCCATTGTTGCACGGTTTCAACTGAATAGCCGATCGACTGCACAAGGTTCATGGTCTCGCCAGTGTCGTCAAGCAGTTCGATTGAGCCAGCGCTGGCTCCCAGCATGTGGAGGCCCTGCTCGACGATAATTTCGGCCACGCGCTGTGGCGAAAGCGCCCGACCAAGCGCTGCCATCACCTCGTGCAGTTCTGCCACGCGCGCGAAGGCCAGTTCGCTATCAGTGTGTGCAGCGGGCGGCGCGGGCGGCTGTTTACGCTCCAGGCCGACCACGAGCAGCATGTCACGACGCATGGTGGCGCGTAGCTCGATCCAACGGTTCTGGTGCGCGATCAGCTCTGATGTATGGCCCTGCGTGTGCAGCGCCCGTTCGACCAAGCTGCGCAGCGCGTCGGCGCACTCTGGCAGCGCCTGCCAGAGTGCGCGTGCGTGCAGATCAGCGGGCGCTCGACCGAGCAGATCGGCCAGGCGCTGGCTGCACTCGATGCAGTGCCCACGGGTATCGAGCAGCGCCCAGGCAGTCTCCGCCATCTTCAGCAGCGCGACAAGCTGTGTTGT
>JACMIM010000574.1 GCA_014381165.1 Roseiflexaceae bacterium | reverse complement strand
GCTGCCGGTTCAGCTTGCTGGCTTCAACATGCTCGATAACGGTGGCAACAATGAGCCTTCGTTGCAAGAGATATTTGACACATTCGGCTACCGCACGAACGTTCTCAACCCAGGTGAAAAGCAAAGCTTGACGCCAGCCAAAGATTCGATGGGAATTTTTATTCCTGGTAACTTTGCCGTTGGCGATGAAGTGATCTCGGCAAAATGGACGCGTGCCGACGCGAGTCAGCCGGTATATGTGCGCCAACTCGCCGCGCTTTCAGGCGGCGGTAGTGTCACATCCGTTCGCATTGGTGGCCCTGGTGGTGGTAGCATCGGGCATGGTATACAGCAGTTTCAGTCGTTCTTGCCGCTCAGCAACTCAACAGAACCACCTAGCGCGCCAACTGAGATGACCGTCAATCCTACTTCAGCCTTCTCGGTGGGTGTAGGTGGTTATAGCAGCGATCGTCCAAACGAGGTGCCAGGGGTGCGCTTCTGGGCAGCCCGCGACCGCAGCGGCGCACTGATTCCAAACACATATCTTGTTGGTCAGGATTATGTCGATACAGGCCAAACAAACTTCGACTATCAGGACAATGTGTATGTGATCACCAACATTCGGCCAACCCGTCCGGGAGCCGATGTAAACAAGCCTGCCGCTCAGCCTGGCTCGCCGAATCTGGTGCTGGAGTTCGATAAAAGCAGTTATCCTGGCACGTTGACCGACAAGGATGGCGAGACGATTGGTTTTCCCGAAACACAGCGCAACAAAAGCGATACCACTACGCCCCAGAATGCGCCAACCAGCTCCTACAACGCCAACCTGTTGAACCTCGATACCGCTGGACAGGGCACACTGACGATCAGGACGAGCACTGGCAGCAATACTGGCACTGATAACAGCTTGGTTAACGGACTGTGTAGCCCATTTGATGGTCGTAGCGGCAAATTCGTCGTGAGCACGCGGCTGATTGGGCCACTTACTAGCTTCACCAAAGCCTTTCAGCAGGGCGGCGTCATGTTTGGCCCAAACCAGGGCAATTTCCTCAAGCTGACGGCGGGTGTGCAAATCGACGGCAACGACCCCGGCAAGCCATGGATTCAATGGACACAGGAAGTATCGAACACGTCTACCCAGATCGGCGAACTGGTTTCGATCACCAGCCCGCAGACGGTCACGACACTTGACCTGCAAATGACCGCCGATGCAGCCACCGGCAAGGTAGAAGCGGCATACCGGATCAACGGCGGCATTCTGGTGAAGCTGCCCACGCCCGTGACGCTGGACGGCACAACCCGCGCACGCTTCTTCGACCTCCAAACCAAGGGTTGTGTTCTCGCGCTGCACAAGAGTGCTAGCGAGATCAGCGTGGTCTTCGATCGCTTCGCCATCACTCCAGCACAGCCAGAGGTCGACCTGCCGCTTGTGAATGCCGGCCCCGACCAGAAGGTGCCAGTCAACGCCCAGGTGACGCTGAATGGCACGGCCACCGACGTGAGTGGCACAGCGCTCACAGGGAGCTGGGAGCAGGTTTCCGGCACGCCGCAAGTTGTCCTCGGCGGCAGCGGTAACAGCCGCACATTCACCGCGCCAAACACCTACAAGGTGCTGACCTTCGCCTTTGCAGCAAGTGATGGCCAAGGCCGATCTGCTTCCGACACGGTGGAGATCGTTGTCGGCGATGAGCCGATCACCAGACTGACGGTCAATGCCGCCTCGCCAGTGGAGCTTGGCGATGCCACCAGGATCAGCGCGAGCATGCAGGGCGGCGCTGCGCCAATTTCGTATGAATGGAACTTTGGCGATGGCACGGCACCGGTGAACGGCGGGCCGGTGATCAAGCACATCTACACAGCGCTCGGAACCTACACGGTCACGCTGACGGCCAGAAATGCCGCTGGTTCAGCCACCGCGCAGACCGTCGTTACCGTGCAACCTGCCGTGCCGGACTTTGCGTTCCGCTACAACGTCGGCGGCCCGACGGTAACGACGGCAAGCGGCGAGTGGAAAACCGACGATGGCCCACCAAAACTGTTTACGCCAAACGCGCCGCGCGAAAAGCGCCCAACCGCAGCAGCAATTGAAAACACCAACGACGATGCGATCTACCAGGATTACCGTGGTCGAGTGACGGCTGAACCGAAGGCGATCACATTCGAGATTCCGATCAACAGCCAACTCGGCCTGCCCGGCACCGCGCGGGTTGTGACAAACGTTCGGCTGCACTTCGCGGAACTGTTCTGGGGCGCGCCCGGTGGTGGCAATGGCGGGGGCGGCAGCCGCACATTCAATATTGATGTCGAGGGCACACGGGTCTTCGATCAGTTCGACATCTTTCTGGCCGCAGGTGGCGCAAACAGGGCGGTCGTCGTACCAATCGATGGCGTGGCTGTCACCGATGGCAAGCTGACGATTAGCCTGCAAGCCGTGAAGGACTACGTCTCGCTTGCTGCGATCGAGGTTCTGCGCGCGCCCAAGGCAACGCCAGAGAACAACGCGCCGACAGCAAACGCTGGGCCCGATCAGGTGGCAACCGTAGGCACGCAAGTGACGCTGACTGGCAGCGGGAGCGACCCCGACGGCGACACACTGACGTACCGTTGGGAGCAAACAGGTGGGCCAGCGGCGACACTTGGAGGCAGCGACGCCGCTGCGGTACGTACCTTCACGCCGAATAATCCCGGCTCCTACATCTTCAACCTGACCACGACCGATACGGGCGCGTTGAGCGGGAGCGACACTATTGTCATTACTGTCAACGATACGACATTGCCGCCCAACAACCCGCCGACCGCAGAGGCTGGGCAAAATCAGACGGCTCTTGCAGGCATTCTCATCACATTGACCGGCAGCGGCAGCGACCCCGACGGCGACGCATTGACGTATCGTTGGCAGCAGACAGCCGGGCCGAGCGTGTCGCTAGGGGGCAACGAGGGCGATGCCCTGCGCACATTCACCGCGACCAGCACGGGTTCGTACATCTTCACATTCACAACCACCGATGCGCGCGGCCTGAGTGGCGCTGATAGCATCGTGATCACGATCGTCGATGCGCCACCAGCAGAGAACCAGGCACCGACAGCAAACGCTGGGCTCGACCAGACCGTAGCAGCTGGTGGCACTGCTGTCCTCAATGGCGCGGGCAGCAGCGATGCCGAGGGCGGCGCGCTCACTTATAGCTGGCAGCAGACCGCAGGGCCAGCCGTGACGTTGAGCAGCAGCAGCACTGCTCAACCAACCTTCGTGACACCTAGCCAGCCAGCTACACTTGCCTTCCAGCTTGTAGTCACCGATAACTTTGGCGTAACGAGCGCAGTCGATGAGGTGCAGGTACGGGTTATCGACACGCCGGTGGTAGCGCCTGGCACATTCCGGTTGTCATTGCCACTTGTGACTGGCGAGAATATCTAGCTGGTTGTGAGACGCCCACGAACGCGTGGCATCATCCGCGAAGAAAGCTTAGGGTGTATCGTGGAGTCTAGCTCTCCTCACGATACACCCTAAGCTTTCTTCGCCTTTAGATTTATACGTATGGGGAGGTCATCATGACCTCCCGGTTCTGCGTGCGTCACTTTTTTGGGTACAGCTGAATTGCCATCGCTCCACACATATATGGGACAAACTGTCATGCATTGTTGAGATAGTGTCAGCATTCTACATGTTGTTGTAGGCCGTAACTCGTGGTTAGGAAGACATCTAGCTACAGGACGAAGCAGCGCGACCATAGAATGAGCATATGTTCCTAGACGAAAATAGTGAATATATGGTAAAAATCATGTGACGAACGCTCATAACTGCTGAACGCAGGAGTGGACAGACAGGTTTACGCACAGGGAGTAATCAACAACATGCCACACATTTTGGTTGCGGACGGGGATGGTTTTACGCTGCCCCGCAAAGTCATGGTACTTAGCAGCCTACTCATCACACTACTGTCCTTGCTCCTACAGCCACAAGCTCATGCTTCTTCTGAGTCTATTCTGAGGTTTACCCCGACGCCACTCGTATTGGATACAGCAGGAGAGACCACTCGCACCACGTCTGAACCACGCGTTGCCCTTCAAACGTTGGAGATTCCGGCTGTGTTGGCTATTGGCATGCCACTCACTATTGCGTCGACGTGGTCGGATGATGGAGCACCACTCGACAGCCGCTGGGAGGTTGTGTATCAACTTCGCAACAGCGACACCAGTGTGGCCGTTGAATTCGTCTCGGCGGCGAATCTGCCTGACGTGTTGCTCGCTGATGCGTCCTCCGTATCCGACGAATTTTGGTTAAGCCCAGAGGTTGGCGCGGGTTCGTATACCCTCAGCGTGCTGGTGCGCGATCCAGCCGGTGAACGCAGCCCACTAGCGCTGGTGATTGTCAGTGTCCAGCCCGATGGCAGCTATCCGCTCGGCAGCGTCGAGGTTGCAGTGGGAAATGCGGCAGCGCCGGGGCTAACCGCACACAAGACGTATCTCCCGCTCAGCGCGTCAGCGGGCAACGCTACCAGCGTGTTCAATTCTACCGGCGTGTTCATTTCTACGGCGCGGGTTCAGGCCATCCGCCAGGCGGTCAGCGATCGGCGTGCGCCAAACTACGCGGCCTATGAACGGCTGCTGTACGAGTGCAACAATGCCATGCGCACGGCTCCCAACCCACCACGTACACTTTACGTCCCACCCTTCTATGAGAACCCCGATGGGCACGGCCGCGCCAAGGAGGCGGTGAAAAACGACTCGAATAACGCCTACGCCCTGGCGCTGTGCTATCGCATCACGGGGAATGAAAGCTTTGCCCAGGCGGGTGCGCGCGTTATCAGCGCCTGGAGTACCACGTTAACGAAAATGGACACGCGGGATGATACGACCCTGGTCTTCAGCTACCACTTCCCGAGCATGATCTTCGCCGCCGATCTGCTGCGCGGCGCGCCACCGTACACCACGGCGATCGATCAGCGCTTCGTCACATTCCTCAAGACCACCGCGCTCCAGGGCAGCAGCATGAACACGGTGTCGCGCGTGGGCTGCGGCTACAAGTCCGGGGTGCAGCTGACCAACAACTGGTCGGACTGGGGAACGGTCCTTGCGATGTCGATTGGCGTGTTTACGGCGGACACGCAGCTGTATGCCGAAAGCGTCCAGAAATGGCGCAGCAACGTCAGCATTCAGATCGACGACCAGGGGAACCTGCCGATCGAGGGGCGGCGCAACAATTGTTCGGGGGACACCGGGTTGCACTACACCAATTACGCCATGCAGCCGCTGACCATCGCCGCCGAGATCGCCTACAATAACGGAACCGATCTGTATCAGGATCAGCGCTACCAGCGCGCAATTCACCGTACTGCCGAGGTCGACCGGTATCCGAGCCGCTTTCCGTTCGCCCGGCACAATGATAGCGAGTATGTCGACACACGCTACAAGGTTGCATGGCTCGAGGTCGCGCGCAATCACACGGCCGACGCCAACGCGGACTGGCTGCTCGAGCAGTTTCGGCCCGTCGTAACCACAGAAGTCATCCGCTACGCGACCGTCACACACGGCAATCTTCAAGTACGCTAAACCAGCGGCTCCAGCGAAGATCAAAGACATTGATCCACTCCTGCACCCTCCCCCCAGCCCGCTCCCGGTGGGAGCGGGCTGGGGTGAGGGCCTCGTGAAAGTAGCAGCTACGCGCCACTTTCACCCGCCGCACGCCACGCATCCAAGAACGTGACCACGTCTTCGTACTGCTCATGTCGAAGAAACTTGTAACCAGACACATTAAAGCGGCGGTAGAGTTCGGTGTAAATACCCTGATAGTGGTTCTTCGACGGGTCACGTTTGGTCAGCCACTCGGCCAGTGCTTTGACCTTGCCAGATACTTCGGCGGCTTGGACATCAGTGATGTAGGTCGCTGGGTTGACCTTGTCTTCAAGGACGCCCAGGCGCACTTGGATGTCGACGACATCAGTTTGCAGCCCTCTCACCAAGCGGGCGGCACTGTCCATGCGGCGGCGCTGTTCGATCTGTTCCTGGGCCATCTGCGTGATCGCGCGGCCCATATCAACGATCTGCTGTAGCTGAACAAGCTCGGCATCAGTTGATGGTGCTAACTCATCACCGGCATCCATTACAAGAATTTGTGGTTTGAAGGCTTGCCATAGCACGGCAGCAGCTTCCCGCTGGTAACGAAGCAGTTTCTCACGTACTTCTGGCTTGACGCGCCCTGCTTGAATGCTGGTGAGCCAGAGCGGGAGCAAATCAAGCCGCAGGCACTGCGCGTCCTGGGGGCCACCTTCTGTTTGCACGGTGATAGCAACAAGCCCTTCGCGCAAAACGTCGTGTGTTTGCATCCGGCGAACTTGCATATTACGAGCAACGCCTAGATTCTCACAGAGGCGCGCAAACAACACATAGATCGCCCCGTCGACCTGCTGAACAGCATTGATGTCATCGCCATAGAACGGCACTACACGTTGAGGAAGTATCACACTCATAGACTTCACCTTTCACAAAGGGGGTATCATATGATACCCCCATACGCATAAGCTAAATGACAAGGAGGGAAGTTCTTGTAGATCGTGCGGGGCGCAACCGCCCGCATGACGTGTGTGTGGGGGTATCCAATCGGAGCCTGGTTAAAGCAGCACAGATCGGGCAGATGTACGCCGTGCAGTTAGCAGGCAACCTGTGGAGCTACCAGCGCACCGTCGAGACTGTGGCGACGATTTTGTGCGTATGTTACTTTTTCTGATACAGCGCTTTCATCAAATCGCCGAGCCGCCGGGCCAGTGGCTCCAGTGCCGCCCAGTCCTCGGTTGAGAGCTGCGAGGGGTCTTCGACCCAGCCCGAGATGCGAACAGCGATGCCGCTGAGTGTCGCTCGCTCGCGCCCATTGAGCTGTCCACGCTCAGTTGCGTCGCGCGGTTGTTTGTGATTATTATCACTATCGTATGTCTGGACATACGATTTTTGCAGTTGCGCCCCCGGTTGTTCTTTGTGATTATTATCACCATCGTATTCCTGGGAATACGATTGCTTGTATCCTTCAGCCTCTGGCAGGGGCGCGGTGGGCTTGAGCAGGCTTTCGACGCGCTCGCGGGTTTGTGTTCGTGAAAGGCCTTGATCACGTACAGCAGCAATCAGTGAAGCTCGGCGGTTGGCGTCCTCGATGCGTGCGATATCGGCAACGTGGCGGATGGTATCAGGCCGCTCGGCGATCAGCTGCTGCAAATCCTCCGGGAGCTGTAGCAGGCGCAGGCGGTTCTGCACATAGCCTTTGCTCTTGCCGATGCGGTCGGCGATCTCCGTGTAGCTGTAGCCAAGGTCAGTTCGCAATCGCCCCAACGCCATGGCTTCATCGAGCGGGTGCAAATCTTCACGCTGTAGGTTTTCAATGATCGCCAGCTCGACCATCGCCACATCGTCGGTGTCATCGGCCCGTACAAGCGCTGGGATCGTGGTCATGCCGGCCTTGTCGCTGGCGCGCCACCTGCGCTCGCCGGCGACAAGTTCATAGCGCCGCCCCTTGCCTTCGTATGCAGTGAGCGGGACAGCGCGCACGATGATCGGCTGGATGACGCCGTGTTCGCGGATGGACGCCGCCAACTCTGCCAGGCTGTCTGCATCAAAATTCGTGCGCGGCTGTTTGCGGTTCGGCATGATTTCGCTGATTCGCAGCTCGACCACTTCCTGGCGCGTCCGTTCCTCGCCCATGAGCGTGGTGTCGGTGGCGCGGGGCGCGGTGGCTGGCATCGGCGATCTGTCGCGGAGCGATGCGCGCTTGGTCATTGGAGTAGCTCCCGCGCCAGATCACGGTAGGCCTGGCCACCGGGGTGCGCTGGGTCATATTCAATCATTGGTTTACCCGCCAGCGCGGTTTCCGCGAACTTGATGCTGCGGCGAATCGGCATGGCCACCTTGCCAGGAAATTGCTCACGGAGCATGCCAAGCACCTCGCCCTCGTGGACGGTGCGGTCGTTGAACATGGTTGGAATCACACCCACAATTTGTAGGCGCGGGTTGGTGCGCCGCTGAATCTTTTCAATCGACTGCACAAGTTGGGCAAGTCCGCGCAGCGCCATGTAGTGGCATTCAACCGGAATCAGGACGCTGTCGGCTGCTGTGAGCGCGTTAATCGTCAGAATGCCGAGCGACGGCGGGCAGTCAATCAGGATGTCGTCGAACTGCATGGCGACGGTGGCTAGGGCGTCGGCCAGCAATTGCTCGCGGCCCATCTCACTGATGAGCTGCATCTCGGCGGCGGCTAGGTCGATAGTAGCCGGGGCGACAGTCAGACTGCCCGCCTGCTGGAGAATATCAGATAGTGGCACCTGGCGGGTAAGCACATCATAGATCGAGCGTTCGAGCGTGCTGGCATCGATATGCAGGGCGTCCGTGAGACTCGCCTGGGGGTCGATGTCGACCAGCAGGACGCGGCGACCCTGTTCGGCCAGTGCTGCACCGAGGTTGATGGCGCTGGTGGTCTTGCCAACGCCACCCTTTTGGTTGGCGAGCGCGATAATACGGGCCATGGCTATGCTCCTGTAGTGGGCGCGACTGGCCGCTGCTGTTTGCGCTGCTGCGCGCGCGTAGCAATGTAGTGTTCCAAACTGGCCTCATCAATCGCCCATGGTGCGGTGGAGTAATTGCCAAGCTGCTGGGCCTGAAGCTGCCCCGCATGCACATAGCGCTGCACCTGGCGCTCGGTGACGCCGAGGCGCTGCGCGGCCTGGCGCGTGGTGATCACAATCCTCGTCCTTTCCTGTCTGCGTCGTAGCTACGACATTGTAGAACAGGCATGCAGGAAATGCAAGCGGCCTGCAACGCGCTCACCGTCCAGGTACGCCAATGACCAATTGGAACGGCTCGTTCCAGCCGAGCGTGCGAAGCGCAGCCGTAAGTGTTGGAAGGTGCCGTTGCAGCGCAGCCCAATCGATGCGATTCGCACACACGAGTGTGCGAATCGCGCCGTGGTTCCCACACGCAAGCCGCTCGAGGCTTCCCCACACCGGTCGCGGAAACATCCATTGCATGTCGGTGTGCAAGGCCCGCAGGATGTCAGTATCAGACACCATGCGCGTACTTGGATACATTGATGCAGCAGGCAGGTTTATAGCGGCATTGTGGCCGCTATCCTGATCTTCCGCCGCAGCATCCCAGAGTGTGTTGCAGTCAGGGCCCACTGGCAAAGCGCGCGGCGAATCGTGCGTCGTGGCACCACACGATTCGCTGGTGATACGGCCATCAGCCAGTGCTTTGCGTTGTTCGGCGGCCCAGTCGACGCCCTCGGTAGCTGGTGCAGTGACCGGTATGTGCCAATCAGCATGGCGCGCCGTGCGGAGCAGACTCACCACCCAGCCTGCCAGATCGCTAACAGCGGGCCGCGCCTCGCCATGACGAATGGCCGCTTCGACCGCCGCGAACGGCGCGTCCATAAGTTCCGTGACCACGCGCGGACGCACGCGCAATGCTCGCAGTGCTTGGACAGTTGGGGGTGCAGAGTTATCGAGGAGTGCTGAAGCGTGCAGCGCCGTGTGCGCTGCAGCAGCGTGAGACCGGCGCGCGTCTGAAGCGGTGGGCGGCTCATCTACGCGCGCATCACACATAACCATTTCACCACCGGGTGGTGGAGTGCCCTGAGATTCCTTGTTTTCCCTTGACTCCCATGAGATCGCATCCAGAGATACCGGCACCACCGATTTACCGCGTTCTACTGCCGAATTTGGCCTGTTTTGCGGGATCGTATGTGCGATCATGGTCGCGGGGAGCATGGCGGGGACGGTGCCGATCATGTCTGGGGGTAAAAAAAACAGCGGCTGCGCGGTGGAACTGCCTGCAGCGGCGGCGTTGTGGCCCAGTCGGCGCAGCCCCTGCGCACTGAGGCCGGCTTCAGGCGTGGTCAGAGCCTGCTGCGACGCGCCCGCCAGCAGCACCTCTGTCGCGGGAAGCGGGTGTGGGTGGCCACCAACCACCAGCTGCCAGGCGGCGAGCGCGGGCGTAGATCCGGGCAGGCCTGCGAGTGCAAGCGCGTAGCCGCCCACATCGGCCAGCGTGAGTGCTGGTTGCACCAGGTAGCGCGTGATAATTGCGCTGCGCGTTGCGTGCGGCGTGCATTTCCCCAGCATGACATCAAGCAGGCGTACATCACACACCACGGCACGCACATGGCGGGGACGCCCAAAACACGGGGCGTCCAGTTGCCAGGGGAGCGGCGCGGCATGCACTCGCCCCCATGTCGGCGTATACCGTGTTTTCATGCCGGCGGTATGGGCGGCAACAAGCCACCCACCGGCGACGAGGTGGGTGAGCGCTCGTTCGGCAGCACCGCGCGACAGCGATGGATCATAGCGCGTGAGGTCGGCTGCTGACAGCGCAATCGGCGTATGGTAGATCAGATAAAGCCGCGCAACAAGGCCGTACACGCCGATTGGCAGCGGGTGATAGGCGCACGCCTCGATCAGCCGGATGGGAATCCGAACATAGTGCGCGGGACGACTAGCGGGCGGTTGTACGGCTGCCCGGTCGTGGAATAGCGGGGCGGTACGATGCATGCCGAGCACTCCTCGCCATCCACCAAAAACATGGGAACACAAAGCCCTACGGCACCCCGCATTGGTCTTGACACCGTGATCGGCGGATGGTATAGTGGAGATGGCCGCGGAAACGCGACACCACAACGCTTACGCGTGTGTGGGGCGACTTTTGAGACCCTCGACGTTTGCTTGGCAGGCGGTGTCGGGGGTCGCTTCTTGTGTCCCGCGCGTGTGCGCGTGGTACCGGTTACGTCCGGCCACTCCGTAGATTATGTCCTGGTGCGTTGCACTGCAACGCCTTGGTCAAGCCTGTTGGGTTCCTCACGTCCCCTCTGGACGCACACTCCTCGCGTGCTTTCGCTTACTCATGATCATAGCGATGAACCGCGCCATTGACAAGAGGCATCCGCGCCACTTTTGGGCGAGAACCGCGCCATTTTTATCCACAACCGCGCCATTTTTCGCTCCATGTGGCGCGGTTCTCATAATGAGGCCCTCGCCTCTGTGACAGCACTGCTTCTACCGCAGTTCAGTCCAGCTCCTGTGGCCTGTGGGCACTCACCAGGCGCACATTTTTCTGGCACATATGGCCTGATTCTTGCAGTGCATGCCCGTAGTTTTGCCGCAGAAATGGCAATTTCTGTGAACCGCGCCAAAAAGTGGCGCAGTTGGCGCGGTTTTCTGGCGCATTGTCACCTGCGGGCATCTCCACTGGTGGGCGCACTATTCGCGGGCATGAGCAGGTAGCGCAGGGCGCGTCCTTCGCCACGAGCCGTGATCAAGCCCGCATCGACCAACATCTGCAAGTCACGCTGAATCGACCGGCGCGAACGATCCTCACCAAAGCGCTGCTGGAGATCGCTGAGGGAAATCGCACCTTCGGAGCGAATAAAGGCGATAATGCGGCGCTGCCATTCATTCAGGTGTGTATTGTTCTCGGTCGTGAACAATTCCCATGGGCGTCCCGCGACCGTGACCATAAACGAGGCTCCGGTATCGCGAAAGACCGGCGGTGTCAGGGCTTCGCGCTTGAGCACCGTAACCACGGTATCCAGCCCCTGCCCAAACGCTTCGACCAGCCCGGCTTCATACAAGATCGACAGGATGACCGGATTCCGTGAGGCCTGCTCGGCGAGCAAATTGTCGACCGTGATGCCCGGCGGTAGACCACCGGGACTCAGCCATTCGATGCGGTTACGAAATAATTGCACCCGTGCTGCTGACTGAAAGTTGCTGTAATCGCGGTGCGCAAGCATATTCACGCTGAGTTCGCGCAGCACCACGCGCGGGTACTCGTGCAGCTCCGTGCGCTCAAAACGGTCGAGCACCGTCATGCCATGGTGGGTGTTTGCCCACAGGTAGTTTTCCACCCGCGCAATTTGGCTGAAGATCGTGCCACCGATACTTTTTTCTAGATGTACAACTTCAAATGACACGGCGTCGAGGCCGTGGTAGTGGCCAAGGTCGACTACGGCGCGCGGCAGCACCGCTTGCGGGCTGCGCCCAAAACACACCAGCCCGGCGATGGTCGCGCACAGCACCCCTGCGGCCTCAGCCACACACAAGTTTGCGTGCAGATACTCGAGCGGGTCGGTGGGTCCGTGGTAGCGGCCACTTGCCGCCGCACGGGTCGCGTGCTGGGCAACTTGATCGAGGTCAAGCGACGCGAGTGTCGTGCCAAGCACAGATGCACTATCAGGGCTGCGCAGGGCAGCGGGATTGAAGGAATGGCGGTTCGTCATGCGCTATCTCGGTGGTGGTGAGCGATATTCGGCCCTGATTGTACCACGCGGCCTGTGCGCTGCCGTGGGAGGGTCGAGCGCGTGCGCCCCGCAGCGGGCCAGCCAGCCGCCGTGAGGACGTATTGCTGTGTCGAACAACACGCCGAACTGGCAACCGATCTGCGTATTGTCAAGACACTCCTGGGCAGGCAACGGCATGTGCGAAAGCGCAACGGAATTCACTGTAGTGCTATCATTTTATGCAATCGTTGTATCTGCATTATGCCTATACAACGATTGCAAGGTGAAGCTATGCCGATAGCAAAGCGACCGCAACGTACTCATTGCCATACCCGTAGAACGAAGGCGCATAGCACACGGATGCCGTGCGGTTGTGGCAACCGCACGGCATCCGTGTGCTGGAGTGATGCTTGATTACGAAGCTGCCGAAAGCGCTATCATAAGCAGGAAGATGATGCCGACAATCACTGCTAACACAGGCAGACACCCAACCGAGCGAGGTTCCGGCGTTTGTATGACATAGATAACAGGCGACTCGACGGTCGGGCGTCCATTTCCACTTCCGAGCAAGGCGACAAACCCAAGCACGAGTAGTCCCATAATGATCAGCTCTGTCACAGCTCACCTCCCATTCGTGTTCGGATGGACAGTGAGAAGACTAATCTCCTCTACTTAAGATATTGTCGCCCTTGTTGCGGTTGCTATATTGCGGCGGTGTGATGACACGAGCAGTGTGGGACAGGTGAAAATATTCTTGTTTCAGAGATGAGAATAACGCCTAAGGCATTGACTACACCGATTCCGGCGACGAGCATCTTATTCGCGAAGACTATAGACGCTTCCTCGTCTTTCTCGTTCTTCATGGGCCACGAAGCGCGATTATCGGTGTTCAACCGACTCTTTATGCTCTCGTCGTCGAAGTGGTGTAGGCGTCGGCTCGGGAACCTCCTGCGAACGTGGCTGGGTAAGCAGTGTACGTGCGAGCGCGGCATACTCGTGCGCACTGGTGTGGTCGGAGGATTCGCTAGCATCTTCTACGGCCGCCGCCGCTACTGCCCCCAGGAGACGTAGCTCACCAGGAGTGAGTACTGCTAGTTCCTCAATGTCGAACATTACGAGCAGAAGTGTTTCTGGATCTACAAGCTGATACTCAAACAGGGTGTCCTCTGGGTTCGTGCTCACGTTCGTGCTGTTGGTGGTGGATGCATTAAGCTTCACAGTCAATCCCTCCTCGCAATATACGAACACGCCTGCCAGCGCACCCGAGGGTGTACACGCATACAAGGCGTGTATGGTTGGTGATAGCAGAACGACTGTCTCGCTTTGGACACAGCGACACAAAGTTGCATGGATTATTGCCGACTTGGAGTATTGTGTTCACGTAGAATTCTGGCGAATAGACGTGGATGCGGTGTACGACATTGGCCAGAACGTTACTCACTCTCAGGGCCGCTGCTCATCATATCGCGCAGGCTGTCCAACCCACGCGACTTGTGTGAGCGAATAGTTACGATATCGACGTTGAGCAATCCAGCGATCTCATCAATCGTAAGGCCATCGTAAAAGTGCCAGCGAATGACCTTTGCCTGCTGCTTGGTCAAGCGTCGTAGCAATCGTTCCATAGTCCCGCTGGGAACCTCGGTTACCTCTTGGGGGCGCTCCTCGATCCGTGCTGACATATGGTCAGCTACTTCATCAAGCGTAGCGCTTGAGAAGAGTGCCGCTTCCCGGAGAAAGTGCAGCGCACGGTAGTGCCCAAGAACCGTGAGCCACCGCATCAGGCTCGACAGGTGTGGATCGTAGCGGCGGCCTTTGCGGACAGCCTGGATAAGGGTGTCGCCGACGATATCCTTCATGTCCTCAGCGGAGATGTATGTGCCGAACTGCCGCGTTAAGATCGTGTTGAGCCTGCCTGCCCGCTGGGAGAGTCCAATGATTGATCGAGCATCTTGTTGCTGAAGCAGCACACCAACTTGCTCATCGGTGGATGGCTCCGCTGTGGAATTGAGCTTGTCCATGGGATGTCCTCCCTAAGGTAGTTCACTAATAGCAGCGCTCCCGTCCAAGGGCGGTAGGTGTTAGTAACAGTCCATGACAACCTCCTCTAGCGTAGATTGATAGCGGTCTAAACCCTGTGTCCCCTGTAGCCGCGCATGGTGTGCTGCATTGCGCCCGCCGAGGTGTATGGCGAGGTGATCAGCATGAACCCCTGTATTAATATATTGGCGTCAATGTTGTGATGCAGCGCTGCTTTTACTACATTGTATCGTATACTCCTACTGGTAAGATGCTCAAATTTCATAGCCTGTTGCAGTAACACGTATGAAATCACTTTACGCAAGGTGGGATTCGGGGAGGCAAAGCCTCTCCGAGATATCCTTTTTTCTACGCGGCGCGGGCGTAGCCCACGCGGCGCGGAAAGCGGGAGGTTTGGCGAGCTACAAGCCCTCCAAACCTCCCGCTTTCCGCTACCAGCGTAAAGTAAGTTAGGAATATATGTTGTGGTCAGCAACTTGGTACACAGACCACCTTTAGAGAAACCAGATGCGACGCGCAAATTTATTTGGTGAGCGGCCAGGAATGCCAAGTTCGAATTACTACTCGTTGCCGTACCCGAAAATAAGCGGAAGATAGCGCTGCCAGGTGGTTGTAGTTGGCATCGGTGTGGCAATCGGGGCAGGCGCGGTAGTAGGATTGTGTATAGCAGTGGGACTAGGCGAGGCGGTGGCGGTAGCGGTAGCGGTAGGCGTGGCGGTAGGCGATGCGGTGGCGGTAGGCGAGGCGGTGGCGGTAGCGGTGGCGGTAGGCGAGGCGGTAGCGGTGGCGGTAGCGGTAGGCGAGGCGGTAGCGGTAGGCGTTGGGGGTGTTGGGGTCGGCAGTGCAGGCCGGTTCGTTACGTCAAAGTTCGCGGACGCCGCAACACCATTGACGTGTGCGCTAACGTTGTAACTTCCCGCGTCTTGATTGGCGACGAAGGCTGGTGCGGTGGCCACGCCCGCTGCGTCAGTCGTCACTGCGGGATCGCCTGCGAAACGGCCACTCGGCCCGGTGGTTGGCGCAGCGAACACGACGGTCACGCCGCTTACGGGGTTGCCAGCGGCGTCCGTCACGTGGGCGCGTAGGGGTGCCGTGAATGTGGTGCCGACCTCCGCTTCCGGCGGCGTTCCGCCTAATGGCTCGATTGCAGCGGCAGGGCCAGCCATATTCGTCAGGGCAAAACTGGCTGGCACGGTCACGGCGGGGCCAAACACAGCCGTGACCGTGTAGCTCCCAACATTCGTATTGGCACGCACGAGGATGCTCGCGTGGCCCTCGCTGTCAGTGAGAACCGTGTTGCCATCTGGGAAGCTGACGCTCGGCCCAGCGTCGGGCGCAGCAAAGGTCACACGGACACCAGGAATCGGGATGGCGTCGGCATCAACAACGGTTGCCACAACGGAGGTGGTCTCACCGACGATGAGTGTACCCGCACCGCTCGTTGCAGCGAGTGTTGGTGTCAGCAGACGCGTGAGTTCCACCGTGTTGTCCGTGTAGCTGATCAGGAGGGGTACGTCCTGCGGCGCGAGAACGGCACCATTGGGCAAGTCCAGAAATGTCCCGCTTATGCGCCCGGTTGCTGCCGCTGCACTGCCCTGGCTACGGGCGACGATCACAAAGCGCTCGCGGGACGCTAGGGTCGTACCAAGCGCGATAGCCAGTGTCGTGTTGTTCAGCCGGATACTGCCATTATTGTTGACGTTGCCAACGACGCGCAATTGGTCGTAGCCACTGCCCACCTGCGGGCCATTAAGATCGATCTGAAGCGTGGTGTTCGACGCCTCAGGCGGGTTTGCATCAAAAAAGACGCTTCCTGAAACCGCCAAGATACCAGTGCCGCGTAGGAGTGCGGGCGGCGTGCTGCCTGCCCGTGCGAAGTCTAAGCTGTCGCCAATGCCGAGCGTACCGCCGCCCGTGGCGGCGTTATAGGTAATCGCCCCGACGTTGCCCGCGCCGTACAGGTTGAGTTGCCCGCTGCCCTCGTCGTTTCGGATGAACCCGCTGGCAGCACCTGTGTTGTTCGTGCCGCTCACCTGGAGATTGAGCGTACCAGCACCCTGCTTGCGCAGGCTCCGGCCACCCGTTGGATCAACGAGCTTCGCAAAGCTCGCGGCTGCCGTACCATCAACACGGATGAGCCGATTACCACCAGCGGTACTCGTCAGACTGGTGAAGATAATTGGTGCGTCGCCACTAACCACCAGCGAATCGCGCAGTGTGACCGGCGCAGTGACCGTGTGAGCCCCACCCATCGCGCTGATACTTGTGGTTCCAGGCCCGTCTAAGGCCAAGCTCCCGCCGTTCGTTGCGGCGATCGTGTACGGCTGCGCACTCGTGAAGCGCATGTCACCGACCGTGATGGCCACGCCAGCAATCGTAATCGTGCGCGGAGCTTGAATCACATCACCAAGGACTGCGGTATCCGCACTGCTATTCGGCACCGTGCCGCCCAACCAGTTGTTCGCCGTTGTCCAACTACCGTCTGCGTCGCTCTTCCACGCAATCGTTGCGGCCAGCACGGGCGCAACACCAAGCGCCAGCACTGCGAGCGCACACGTAAGCAGGGCAGTGTACAAGCGTGATCGCCTGCGATGAGGGGAACAATGAGCAGCTGTCGGATTAGCCACGAACGCATCCTTTCGACACAAAAGTCTACCGACTTTTACGCACAACTATTGCAAACACTTTGTCACGCATCATTGCGGGGAAGTCGATACTATCATGGCCGCCATACCGCGGGTATACCAATGCGGTTACCAGCGCACAGCACAATAAAGCCCTGGTATAGATGTGGCAGGACTTGCAGGTGAACAAATGAATCTGTGCAGTATGTGCGCGGCACAGCAAATGACCTTCAGCAAGCAGTTGAGTCCATCGCGTGGGTGTAATATTGCCAAAGCAGCGATCGCCGCGCAAGGAACAGCATCGCTACACTGTAGGGTATTGTTTATTGACAGTCGTCAAGTCTGCTGTTATGGTACGTGAGCTTTTACAACTCATCTCATCATTCTTGCCATACATCGCTACCTTGAGAGGAGTCCTCTTACCAACGCCTCTAGCCGCTAGGTTATTTCCACACGCTCGACCATCGTAAACGATCGCAAAATCAACGCATCTACTGGCCGCAGTAGGTGCGGATCCCATGGCCTGTCCGCAATTGCGTAGGCTCATCCAGTGTAAAGGGTATAATTCGTATGTGCCTCAAGACCTCGCCCCATATCCGCATGGATAGATGTGTTTCATGAATAAAGCAGTGGCTCGGTCTGTTGGTATTGTCTCTATCTTGGCGGTACTTGGGACGTTCAGCTTTTTAAGCGGCTGCACGGTACCACGAGGTCAAGCGCCTTTAAGCAAACGGGATGCTGTTCTGGCTGTCGTCTTTAGTCCAGACGGCACTATGATTGCTAGCGCAGGTGGTGTTGAAGTCGTTAAGATTTGGCGAGTGAGCGATGGCGTTTTGCTCACAACATTATCTGATAAACCCAACTCAGAAGCATCAATTCAGTCGTTGGCCTGGAGTCCCGATGGGACAACTTTAGTGGCTGGTCATTCTACTGGCATGCTACGGCTCTGGGAAGTAGCAACGTGGAAGCTACGTGCTGCCCAGGCGGTTCACCTCCTTGGAGTGGCCACAATCGCGTTTAGTCCTGATAGTACTCAATTCGCTAGTGGGGCCATGAGTGGTGGAATCGTCATTTGGAATACCGCTACAGCGACTATTACCCATCGATTGACTGGTGACAGCAGAGCTGGTGGTGGGGCAGTTTTGTCACTGGCCTGGAGTCCTGATGGGTCTACGCTGGCCGAAGGCGGATCTGGCTCGAACATTGATCTCTGGGATTTAGCACAGCAGCGCATTCGTGATCGACTTGATGCGCATAGCAGTAATGTTCGTTCAGTCACCTGGAGTCCTGATGGAATGATGCTGGCCAGCGGTAGTAACGATAACACGATTAAGCTATGGGATGTTCCAAAACAAAGTGTCATCGATACTATCGATTTGCCGCGCTCGTTACCACAATCGTTGACGTGGCGTCCGAAGGATGTTCAAGTTCTCCTGAGCGGCGACCTGGGAGCGGTTTTTCTCTGGGATACGCAGCGCGGAACTTATCGGAGGTTTCATGCACACGATAATGCCCTAGCCGTAGCAGCGTGGAACCCAGACGGCCAGATGTTTGTCAGCGGCAGTCATCGATGTGACCTCATACTATGGTCATCAACAGCGCAACCCATCAGAGTCTTTCAGGAGGAATGCTGAACACAACGAAGATACTCCTCCGTTCGATGTCGTCAAACACACAGCTCCGCGCGCGCGCGTCAAAGACATCAACCCCAATCTCGGCTTGCGAGAAGCAAAAAACCTCTCCATCACGGCATTGTCCCAGCAGGTTCCCTTCCTGCTCATACTCGCTATCGCACGCAACGTGTGTCACTCCCATGCCGTGCTCGGTCACCAACTTCCCGGCTTCGTATTCACAAACAATTCGTGTTCACAAACAAAAGGACAGTTCACGGGTTTAGTATAGAATCTGCTTAGAGTTTGTAACACTTTCACTCGCCTACTCATTAGAGCAGTATAGTATTCTATTCTCTAGTAACACCTAAACTTTATACCGGTTGTCGAGAAAAGTTGTGTGCAACTATGCAACTGACCAAAGAATTTGTTCGCCGCTTTGTAGCGCAGCGCTACATGTTAGCTGAATAATCTTTGTCAGCCGAGTCCGTAGGCGAGTAGCGCATCACAAAACGATGCGCAGAGATTTGGGCTTGATTGAGTCTTCTCGACGCCCAAACTCCTCATCGATAAGCCAAAATAACCTTTCTGCTCAAGCGCATTTGATAATTATTAACATGATGATGTAGGGCTTCAGGCGCAATAGACTGCTAATTCAAAGCACCTGTGTCGTATACTCAGTTAGTGTATGGGGTAAATCTTATGATCGCATCAAGTTCCTCGACTCCGTCGCGTGCCACCGGTCCATCGCTTGCTAGGCTGGTGGGCGATGTGCCAGTGGAGCGGCGACTACACCACCCCGCTGATGCGCTGGTTATTATTGGGCGTCAGCTTGAGCTTTTGGTGCAAGATGAGCACTTGCCCGCAGATCTTTCATTCGGCGTGCTGCGGTTCTCACTTTTTCGGCTTCACCAGGGGCGCATCGCGCAGTTGAGCCGCGTGTGCCGCAGTGTGACGGTTTATGGTGAGGCCGATATCGAGCCGCCAACCATGCCGGGAGTTACCTTTGTTGCCCTTCAGCCCAACACACCACTGTGTCAAGAATGGTTTCTGATCGTAGATAGCCCGGGCTTTTGGGCTGCGCTGCTCACGCAGGCAGTGGCGGAGCGCACCGGTGGCACAATGCGGCGCTACCGTTTCGAGGGCGCGCTTTCCGCCGACGAGCGGATTGTCAAGCGGGCCGGGTTGCTGCTCAGCCTGATGCAACAGCAGCCCATGGCTCCTGTCGTCCAGCGTGATCATTTTGCAAACAAAGCCCGCTGGGCACAGATTGCATATGGCTTGGCAACGCATCCGGAATGCAAACGGCTTAATCTGCTGCCCAGTTTGTACGATCTTCCCTACCTGCTCGAAATCCTGACCACTGCTGAACAATCGGACGAGCAGACGCTTGCTGAAGCCATTCAGGTGCTTCGCAGCGCTGGCACGTTGGGCGAACTCTGCTACCGCTCCGATGGAAACGTACTCAACCCAGCGGTGTGGAGTAGCACGCGCCCAATGGCGGCGATCAGTGCGACGCAGGGCTTGGCTGGGCAGGCCGCGCAACAAGGAGTGCCAGCGCTGGGCACCTTGCTAGCTGGCAGCTTGGATCAGGAGCTACTACCCGACGCGCTTTCGGCCATCGCGGTGCCAATCTATGTCCAAGGCCGCGTGTGGGGTGTGCTGCTGGCCGGACTACACGAGCCGGAACCGCACGACGCGCCAACTGCGCAGATCGTGGTGGCTGTGGCGGCGCTGCTGGGGCAGATCATGAGCGGGCGGGCGATCCAGCAAACATCGCCGGCGGCGATGCCTTCGTTTGCGGCTGCCACAGCGCCAGCAGTGGCCGCGCCGCCATCACGTGCTGTCGTGCCTACCGTACCGGCGAACGGCGCAGCTTCACCTGCAAAAACTGCGCCAACCTTCAGCCCGCCCTCGTTTCCAGCGGCACCATTCCAAGCACTCAATGGCAGCGCGGCCAACACGCAAGTGGAAGCGCCTGCGGCAACGGCACCTACTGCCGCTGCGCCGGGCGGGTTTGGCTTGCCAGCCTGGATGCGCGGCGGGCAAGTGGCGGCTCCACCATCATCTACAGTGGCCCCGGCAAAGCAGATCCCACCGGGGCTAGTGCTGGCTGCGCCGGATCCATTCAACGACCGAAGCTGGCCGATGCTCCAGAAGCGCATGATGGGCGCATTGATTGCATTCGACCAGCGCAGCGCCGAGTATGTTTGGCAAGAAGCGTGCGGTGTATATGCCACCGAAGAGATTTGCACCGAGTTGCTGATGCCGGTGCAGATTGCGGTTGGCGAGGGCTGGCACCGTGGCGAGGTTTCTGTAGCGGCGGAACACTTTACCAGCCGCTTTGTCGAGGGCAAGCTGCTTACCCTGCTCAATGCGTATGTGGATAGCCCCGGTGGCCCGCTGGCAGTGATCGGCTGTGCGCAAAACGAACTTCACGAGCTTGGTGCAATCATGCTTTCGCTGTTTATGCGCTGGAGCGGCTTTCGCGTGATCTACCTTGGGCAAAACGTACCAAACACGACCATCGAAGAAGCTATCCGCCAGATTCGCCCCCAAGTGCTTGGTCTTTCCGCGACAACTATCGAGGCAGCCCATAGCTTGACCGAGGTTGGGCAGATTATTGCGCGGGTCGAGCCGCCCCGCCCGATGTTCATCTTTGGCGGCATGGCATTCTATGAGCGTCCTGACCTGCGGTCGCGCATCGCCGGGCAGTTTCTCGAAGGTGACATCCGCCAGATTGTGCGTCAGCTCGCCGACACCTTCCGAAAATAAAGGGCCAGTATGGATCATCTTGCAATTGCCAAACAGCTTGACACCGCTCGCCCAGCTATCCTTGCTCAGACGGTCGACCTGATGACACAGGATTGGCTGCTGATCGAGCGCTTCCCAAACAGCGGGCGCGAGCGTTACCTGCTGGATATGGAACTCAATTTGGCGGCGTTAGTTAAATCGGTACGCTACCGCTCGCCGATGATCAACGAAGACCATATGCGCTGGCGGCGCGAGATGCTGGTCAAACACGCCTGTACAACCGGTGTCATGCGCCAAAGCTATGCCCATCTTTGGGGGGCTATCAGCGCGCAGATGCCAGCAGACGGGCTGCCGGTGATCTACGATTACCTGATGGGAGGGCTGAACGCACTTGCCTACAGCGACCCACACACCCCGCAGATCGCCGCTGCGCACGAGTTGCTGGCCGAGGATGCCATTGCTGGAAGCTATGACGCCCACTGGCACTGGCAGGCAGCTTATGGCGAGGAGGGCCGCCAGCGGGCGCTGTATGATGTGTGGTTTTTGCTCGATTACGCGCTTGACGCAGTTGGCACGCGCCATGATTCCGTGTTTACCCAACACGCCCACTGGATGCGCGAACGGCTGTGGCAGCGTCACCTGACGACGACGCATATGCAACAATGGTTTTGGCTGCTGACGCAATCCGCCGAACAGCGACTGCCACCAACAGCCGCCGCACAAATCCGGCGGCTGTTGAACGGGGCGCAAAGCGCGCTGCTGCCGGAGAACGAATCAGGCCGCGCGCTGCTTGCCGCACAAGACACCCTGGTTTTCGTGGTCGCACAGCAGCTTGTTGCGCAGGGGCTGGCCGCACAGCCAGAGCAGGCCGCCCTGGAGGTAGGCTGGTATGTGGCCTACCTGGCCGATGGGCTTGCGCAGCACAGCCCGGCGGGCCTCGTATCATACACCCATTGGATGCAGCATTGGTTCGCAACGCAGGGGCTGCCCGATACCCCGTTGCGCCAAAGTTATGCCGCACTTGCCCAAGCTATGAGCCACGAGTTGCCCGAATATATCGCGCACGAGGCCATCACACTGCTGCGCGTGGCCCAGGCCGCGCTGTAGAAAGGACGAACGTGCAGGTATATCAACCGACAACGTGGCATTTGGCACATCTAATCGGCTTGCCGCCCACTGATACAGGCTGCTTTCTCAGCACTGCTCAGTTCACCCGGCTTGGCAAACTGCTGATTCAGGAGCGACCGACCGATCCGCAGAGCATCTGCTTGCTTGGCGGCGCGCTCGACCAGCTCGTTCACGGCACAGGCAATGGCGTATCGCCGCTGATCTCAGTTGCCCGCGTATTTGGCGATGATCCCTTTTTGGTTATTGCTGGGCCACATGGGGCGCTCACACTGCTGGCAAGCGCCGAACCCAATGGCTACCGGGTGCGGTTACTCACCGATCCCGAGTACGCCGACCAGATTGCACTTACGCTCTCGCAAATGGGTGATATGCCCTATAGCCTGAACTCACTGTGTGACCAGGAACACCAGCGTGCGTTTATCGGCCGTGTTGCCGTGGCACTGTGCGCCGATCCAGCGCTCCAGGCTGCCGATTTGGCAGCACTTATGCCGCAGGAGCAAAGCTGGCTGAAGCTGGCGGAGGCACTTGTTAGCCACACAGATCTGGCCATGTGTCTACGCCTGCCCGCCGTGCGCCAGCTGTTGCACCCAGGCGGGCAGGTGTTACTTGGGCAGTTCGACGCTGACCAGCAGCGGCTGCTTGTGCTGGCCTACGAGGGTGACACAAATCCCGGTAGCCTGCCTGTGCAATCAACGATCCTAGCCCAAGTCGCGCGTGAGCGTGGCCCGGTCAGTGCCGCGCCGACAGCACGAGCCGAGCAGAACGGGCAGCGTGGAGATTGGCAAGGCGGGCGGGCGCTGTATGCCGCGCCGCTCATGCGCGCGGGCGAGGTGTGGGGCGTGTTGTTGACGGCCAGCGACCGCCTGCTGCCAGTTGCAGTGCGCGCCAACCTGAATGGGCTGAGTGGCGCGTTCTCTGCTGCGCTGCGTCCAACGCCGCTGCCGGTTGCGCCTTCGCAGCCACGGCGCGCCGCCATACCCGCGCCCCGCCAGGCTGGGGCAACCGCGCAGTTGGCGCTGTTACAGCGTTTGCACGAGGCAGTGTTGTTGAGCGATGCCCACGGCCATATCGCTGCGGCGACCGACGCTGCGGTGCAGATGTTGCACCTTTCCGGTCAATTCATTGGGCGGTCGCTCGTTGCGGGCGGCGCGTGGGTGCTCGCCCCAGTTCTGACCGAGGCACTGATGGGTGAACTCGGCGGGTCGCATGTGATCGAACTGCCTGATGGGCGCGCTGCCACCGCCACTGTGAGCGAGCTAGGCCCAGAACTTTGGGCATTCGTGATCGAGCCTATAGCAAACGCGCCCGCAGCGCCCACGTCCAACGTGCCAGCCGCGCCTGCCGAGCCAGCCAATACTGGTGAGCGAAATGAACATTTCTTGTTGAGTTTCTCCAACATTGTACGCTCGCCGCTCCAGTCGCTGCGCAACCTAATCATGCAAGTACCTGCCGCTGGGCAGCTCAACGAGCAGCAGGCGCAACTGATCGGCGAAGTCGTCAAGCTCAATAGCGAGCTATCAATGCTGGTCAATGATCTCCTGGCGCTAGGACAGATTCGGCTCCAGTCAGCGGAACACAGGATTCCACTGCGGCTCGATCTGTTGGTCGAGGCAGCTGTCGGCACCCAGTACGCCGAGTTTGGCCGGCGCGGTCAACAGGTGACAACCAACATTGCCGCGAGCCTGCCGCGCGTCTACGCCGATGAAGAAAGCATCGGGCGGGCTATTGGAGCAATTATCGACAATGCGATCAAATATAGCCCGACTGGCGCGCTGATCACGGTTACTGTTGGTATGGCGCTGGATCAGGTGCAGGTAGTGGTGACGGATAATGGCCTGGGACTGCCGCCGGATGAACTAGCGCTCGTCTTTGACCCATTTTATCGTGCGCCCAGCACCGCGCAATCTACGATTCCGGGGCGCGGTCTGGGGCTAACCATTGCAAAAACAGTCATCGAACAACACAAAGGGCGAATATGGGCTGAAAGCACGCCTGGGCGCGGCAGCACGTTTGCGTTCAGTGTCCCATGTTTACCAGCCACACCACAGAAGTGAGTGGCACACAGGTCGAGCGGCTTTATTCTCCTATCGTCGTCACACCACACAAGCACGGAAAGGCTAGTTCCCCTGTGGAATATCGCATCCTATTGATCGAAGATTCGCCCAATGCCTATCGTTTCTTGCTCGACGAGTTGACGGCACGCCCGCTGCCGGGTATCACCTATCACGTCCAGTCGGCGCAGGCATTTATCGCCGAAGCGGTGCAGGGATTTCCTACCTGCTTTCAGCTCGTCGTTGCAACACTGCGCCGCCGCAATAGCGTACTCAGTGTGCTCCGAAAGTTGCGCACTGCTTGTCCAGATACGCAACTGCTTTTGCTGCGTCACTCCGATGCCAGCCTGATCGAACTCATTTCTGCAAAGGAGTTGAGGGGCACGGTCGTACCGGCGGCGACTCCGGCACCAGACCTGCGTGTACTGCTGGAGCAGTTGATGGCCCAAATAATTTCTACGCCCGCGGCACACAATGCTGCGCCAGAACCACGAAGCACGGCCAGCGCTGAACGCGATGCGCGCCAGGTTGCCGCAGTGGTGGACGAGATCCGCCACGAGGCCCACGCAAAGCTGGCGCTCTACACCAATACCACTGGGCATATCATTGACCAGCAGGGTGAAACACGCAACATGGATATTCCCGCGCTTACGTCGCTGGTCGCGGGTGGTTTCATCAACGCCGTAGAGCTTGGGCGCACGCTCCAGGATTCAGAAACTCAGCACTTTAGCGCCCACGAGGGCCGGCACTACAATGTGTATTCGATCAACGTCGGCAGCGATTGGCTGCTCACGCTCGTATTCGATAAACACCTTATGTCGCCCAAAATTGGTGTGGCGATGTTGATCATGAAGCGGGGAGCAGAGCGCCTAAATAGCTTACGCTCGACAACCGCTACCGAGGATAATCGGTCGCTCGACTCGCTGTTCAGTTTGTCGCTGAGTACCGAGTTCGACCGCGTTTTTGGGCGCGAGTTACAAACTGCACTGGTCGTGTAGTACGACACACGAGCGAGCTACGTTTTCGTGCTTTGCTTGCCGCCGTTTGTCGTTGGTCACTTTGTCCACCAAAAAGAGGATCGCCCTATGCGCCACTCGCAACTCACGCTTTCGGTCGATCAGCTTAACGAGCTGCAAACCTGCTTGAAATGGATTGGCCGTGAAGTAGATGTGCGGTATGGGCTGCTCGCCGATTTGAGCGGACAGGAGATCGCATCGTGGAGCGCACAGGGCAACTTCGATGTTTCGAGCATTGCCGCGCTGGCCGCTGGCGAGCTGCTGGCAACACTTGAAATCGCGCGCCTGATCGGCGGCAAACGCACATGTAACCTGATCATCCAGGAGCATGACGAACACACCGTCCTGATGTCGCGCGTGGGCGAGGGCCTCCTGCTGTTGATTGTCACCGCGCGCGAGGTGCCGATAGGCTGGTCGCGCATGGCGATCAAAGAAACCACAGTCCGTATTGCCAAGGTTCTGATCGATATCGTGATGATCCCACCGCCACCAGCGGTCAGCGAGGATTTTGAAACCCAGTTCTCTGCACAGCTCAATACTATCTGGTAGAGGTATGCTATGTTTGTCAATTGGGCATTAGGTGAGCTGAACCTGAAGATTGTGTACTATGGACCGGCACTCAGCGGCAAGACAACCAACCTGCAATACATCCACGCAAAAACGCCCGCGCATATGCGCGGACGGCTGATTTCGCTTAAAACGCAGCAGGAGCGTACACTTTTATTTGATTTTTTGCAACTTGAAATGGGCAAGATTAATAATTTGAAGCCTAAATTTAAGCTTTACACCGTGCCTGGCCAAGTGTATTACGCAGCCAGCCGACGCCTTATTCTACAAGGGACGGATGGCATCGTTTTTGTGGCTGATTCTCAAGCCGGGCGCATGGCGGAAAACCAGGAATCGTGGTTTACCATGGAGCAGCACCTTGTCGAGTTGGGCCACGATGTGCGAACATTTCCAATCATTGTGCAGTTCAACAAGCGCGACCTGCCGCATGTCGTTCCGACCGAACTCCTGCGCCGTCCTTTTGCCAACCGTCAATGTTTCGAAGCTTCGGCGACACGGGGCGTGGGAGTATTCGATACGCTTAAAGCGGCCATGAACACCGTGGTTGCACGGGTTCGCCAGCACGCCTAGCCGCACGCGGAGGATGCTATGCTTTTTACTGGTAACTTTGCACTGATCAGCGCGGCCAGTCTCCTTCAAGCCATCTGCCAGGAGCGTCGTTCCGCCCGCCTCAGCGCGTGGCGCGGTGCGAGCGCGGCGCATATTGACATCCTTGAGGGGCTGATTGTCGGCGCGCACTGTGATCAGCAGAACGGCGAGGAAGCAGTCTACTCACTGGTCGGCTGGGAAAGCGGGCAATTTCAGCTCGAGCAGCTTGACCGGCTGCCCGACGACCTGACAATGGCTGCCGAGTGGGAAGGGCTGATCCTCGAGGCGGCGCGGCGACGCGACGATCGCGAGGACATTGGTTTGGCACTGCCCGCACGACCTACGGCGCAATATGTGGCCGCGCTGCTGCTAGACTGCCCCGCGCTATCAGGCCTTGCGCTGGTCGGGCGCGACGGGCGGCTGCTGGCGGCGGCGGGCCTGCCCGATGCGCTGCTGGCCCGCGCGGCAATGGTTGCAGTGGGATTGGACACCATACGCCGATCGCTTGGCGAATTTGCCCCTGTGACACAGCTTGTCAACGGCGCACAAACACTGCTGTTGGCCGATTGGGGCCACGAGTTGCTGGCGCTCGGCTGCCTAGCGGAAGGGCAGGTGCTTGAATTGGCCATGCGGCAACTTATCGACGGCGCACCTGCCGATGATCTCCTGTCTATAGCATTCCTAGTTGAGGTGTAACCATGCGCGTGCGCGCAAAGCGGGGTTTGGGGCGCAGCCCCGAAAAAACCACCTCCCCTTTTTACGACTCCGGCAGGGATGCTATAGTTGAGGTGTAACCATGCGCGTGCGCGCAAAGCGGGGGTTTGGGGCGCAGCCCCGAAAAAACCACCTCCCCTTTTTACGACTCCGGCAGGGATGCTCTATAAGCCACGCTGCGTATGCGTGCTAGTGTAAGGAAACCTGATGAAAATCTACACAAAAACTGGCGATCTGGGGGAGACTGGTTTGTGGGGTGGGCAGCGCGTCGGAAAAGATGCCTTGCGCGTGCAAGCATATGGTGCGGTGGATGAAGCCAACGCAGTGCTTGGTGTAGCCCGTGCCAGTGGCCTGGAGGCTGGGCTTGATGCGCTGGTGGCACAGATTCAGGATCAGCTGTTTGTGGTCGGTGCCGATCTCGCGACACCTGGCGAGGCGGCCAACATTCCGCGTGTCGGTGAGGCCGAGATATCGACGCTGGAAACGGCGATCGATATGCTGGAGCACGAGCTAGAGCCACTGCGCCAGTTCATTTTGCCGGGCGGCAGCCTGAGCGCCGCGCATTTACACCTCGCCCGCACCGTCTGCCGCCGCGCCGAGCGCTGGTGTGTTGCACTCGCGCGCGAGGAAACGGTCAATTCGCAGGTGCTGGTGTATCTCAACCGGTTATCCGACCTTTGCTTTGTGCTGGCACGCGCCGCCAATGCCCGCGCCGGTCTACCAGATGTGCCGTGGACCAGCCCGCGTCAGCAAGCGGCGCAGGACAACGCATAGATAGGTGCCTTTTGGCATGGCGGGAGTTAGCTGTGAGCAGATCATCTTTTGCGCTTAGTCAGCGAGCGCACACAGAAATGTTTGCCGCACGCATCTTGGAGCAGATCCCTAGCTCGCTGCTTGTTATCAACCAGCAGGAGCGTGTTGTCGCCGCTAACCGCAATTTCTATCAGAAATCGCGCCGAACTGCTGAGACAACACTGGGGCGAACACTCGATCAGGTGTTTCCAAAAGTGCTGATTACCTACACGCAGCTGGCCGGTAAAGTGCGCGCCCTGCTTCACGACGGGCAGCCGCACGAAGGTGGCAAGCTGACCTACCGCGCTCCCGGCTTGCCTCAGCGTATCTATTACTATCGGCTCATTCCTCTTCAGGGCGACGATGGCGCACCATACGTGCTGCTTTTCATGGATGATATCACGGCGCAAGAGCAGTTTCAGGCCGAAGCACGCCAGGTCGAGCAGCGCCTGGCGCGAGTAGTCGAGTGTGCGAATGATCTGGTGATCTCGCTTGACCCCGGTGGGCAGATTGTCACCTGGAACCACGCGGCGGAATGTGTGTGTGGCATCAGTGCAGTGCAGGCGCATGGCCGCACATTGACCGCCATGTGCGACGACGCTAGTCGCTTGGCGTTGGCGCACCTGCTGGCGGGCTGTGCTGCCGATCCACGCAGCCAGGATGCAGTGCGCCACGCCGAAGCCAGTCTCCTAACTGCCGATGGGCGGTGTGTACCGATCGCCTGGAGCTGCTCGCCAATGCACGACGAAGCTGGGCGCGTGGTCGGGATCGTTGCACTGGGGCGCGATCTAACCGAGCGCCGCCGGATGGAGGCGCAGCTCATCCAATCGGCAAAAATGGCTTCGTTGGGCGTGATGGCGGGCGGGGTCGCTCACGAGCTACGCAACCCACTAGGCATTATTTCGGCGTGCGTCCAGTTGCTCGATGAGGCAAGTGACGACCCAGTGCTACGAAGCGAATGTGCCGAGCGGATCTACACTGCGACCCGCCGCGCCGCGCAAATCATCGAGAACTTACTCACGTTTGCCAGCCCGCAGTACGAGCAGATGGCGGCAGTCGAACTCGGCCAGGTGCTCGACGCGGCGCTGTTATTGCTGCGTCACCGTCTTCTCGCGCAGCAGATCAATCTGACCATCAGTGCCGCGCCTGATCTGCCGCTGGTGTTGGGCAATACCGCATTGTTGCAGCAGGTGTTCGTTAATCTTGTGCTGAATGCCTGCGAGGCGATGCCCGACGGTGGCGCGTTGACACTGGCATTGGATCATAGTGGGGTGGGGCAGGTGCGGGTGCGCGTCATCGACAGCGGGTGTGGTATCGCGCCCGAGCATCTGGCGCGCGTCTTCGACCCGTTCTTTACCACGCGCCCGATTGGCAAGGGGATAGGGCTAGGGCTTTCGCTGTGCTACAGCATTGTGCAGCAGCATCATGGCGTATTGACGGTTGAAAGTCAGGTTGGGCAGGGTAGTAGCTTTACGCTGCTACTGCCTGCAACACTAAGAGACCGTGATGCCTGAACAACCCCTGAGTATTCTCGTAGTGGACGACGAACCAGCTATCTGCTGGCTTTTCGAAAGCGTGCTGCGGCCATTGGGCTATGCCGTAACCACAACAGGTTTGGGCCTGGAAGCATTACGTTTGTGGCATGAAACTCACCACGCGCTGGTATTCGTCGATTCACTGTTGCCTGATGCGCGCGGCATTGACGTGGCCGCGCAGATACGCCAGCGCCGCCCTGAAACAGCGATTGTGCTGATCTCCGGTAGCCGCCACGGTGAGGACGAACTGGCCGCTGCTGGTCTTCAAGAAGGCCGACTGACCATCTTCCTACCCAAGCCATTTAATCTGCGCGAAATGCGAGCGATTGCAGGCCAGACTGCCGCCCGTAACACCAACCATAGCATGGTACACCTGATCTAGGGGATTGCCCACATGCCACATATTCTTGTCGTCGACGATGAACCCGATTTAATCTGGGCTGTTCGCTACAGCCTCCAAGACGAAGGGTATGAGGTTAGCACCGCTGCCAATGGTGCAGTGGGTCTCAGGTTGGCGCGCGCCCATCGTCCCGACCTTGTGATTCTTGATGTCGCCATGCCGGAGATGGACGGAATGGCCTTCTGCCGGCAGATCCGGCGCGATCCGGGTTTGGCAGCAGTGCCTGTACTGTTTCTTTCCATGCAAAGTGCGGTCGAAGATCGAATCTCTGGGTTGGAGGAAGGCGGCGACGATTATCTCGCCAAGCCGTTCGACCTGCGCGAATTGAAAGCACGAGTGCGGGCGTTGCTGCGCCGTGAACGGGTGGTGCCCGCGCCGCCCGCCAAGCTGAATCCACCCCACGCAGCCCTTGTGGTTGGCGCATTGGCGCTCGATCTCGACACTCGCACGGTGCAGATCGACCAGAAGTCGATCGCGTTAACACCAGCTGAGTTCGATCTGTTGCGCTTCATGATGGCAAACCCCGACAAGGTTTTTTCCAGCGCTCACTTGCTCACCCACGTTTGGGGCTATGCGCCAGAGGTCACCGACCCGAGCTTGGTGCGCTGGCACATCCGCAATTTGCGCGCCAAGCTCGCACCTGCTCCCGATGCGCCGGTGTACATCCGCACCGTTCCGCGGCATGGATATATGCTTGTGACACTGCGCACGGACTAACATCCGGCGGCTTGCGGCGGGTTCCCAAAGGTCATCAAGAACGGCGAAAGTAACCCCGCGCAATGTGTTACATGAATCTGTAGTACCACACACACGCAACCCCAACGCAACATTCGCGTAAGCCACACGCCGCCTGCACCAGGTACCGTGTATGATGGCGATGTCGGAGTATTTCGGCCCACTACAAGGAGCATACTACCATGGCCGTTGAGAAAGTGAACGCATCGAGCAGCCTCGCCGAGGTTGTGGACCGCATCCTCGACAAAGGATTGGTTATTGATGCCTGGGTACGCGTTTCGCTGGTTGGAATCGAGTTGCTGGCGATTGAGGCACGGGTTGTCATCGCAGGCGTGGATACCTACCTAAAGTACGCTGAGGCGATCGGCCTCACCACGGCTTCCGTTTCGCCTGCCTAGATTCGACTGAATCCAAGCGTGCGCGATTGAGAGGGGCGTTCAGCAAGTGTTTCGCTTGCTGAACCGTCCCTCTCATCACCTGTCGAGTGAACGTGAACAAACCGTTCAAGTATGCGTGAATAGATGGAGCAAAAGAAATTTCGCTCCTTTTGTACACAGGGAAATAATATGGCTTACACCGATGACTGGCGGGCACTGCAAGCGCAGATCGTGAACCAACGCAGCGCGCGAACTGTAGCGCTCGATACGTCCTACGCGGCGACAGCACACATGCTGGCCGAGGTCGCTACGCGCCGAACAATGCAAGCTCAGGTGGCCAGTGCGGTGCGCGCGGTAGCACGCGCCGACCTTGCGCGGCATGTCGCTGAGCAGATGATTGTATTACGTGATGCGCGGCAGCTCGACGCCACCGAACAGCGTGCTGCTCGGTACGCTGCCGCCGAACAACAGCGGTGCGCAACTGCCCGCCTGCTGCAACTATTTGCCACTCAGCGCAGCGCCCAAGCCAATGACCAGCACCAGCAGCGCAGCAGCGCCGTGGATGCACTGCGCCAAGCAACCGCCGCACAGCTCGCCGATCTCGGCGTGGCCCTGGATGCCCGTGCCATAGCACAGCGCCAGCAGCTGGATGCGGTGCGGTCAAGCCTGGCGCAACAAACAAGCGCGTGGCTGGCCGAAACGCGCGCCGGGTTGCCAGCACTGTATCGTCCAGCATTCGCCACACCTGCCGACGCAGGTGCAGTGCTGCACGATCTGCCGTTGATTGTGCCTGTGCTGCCCGACACCAGTGCGCCGCCTGCTCAACCGGCTGAGATCATCGAAACGCAAAGCTTCAACCAGGCCGGTATCTACGCCTATGCCAAACTCGCGCGGGTTGCCATTCTCAAGGCACTTGATACCGAGGGCACAGCGCTCGGCGTTGAGCAGCGCGAGCATCTCAGTGCTTACGTGGCGGGGATTCGCCGCAACGTCGAACCCTTTCTCAACATGCTTTCCGCTGTGCAATCGACGCTGGATGACGAGCAACGCCAAACTATGTTCAGCTGTGTGGAAGATTTACAGCACAACGTCGGCGCACTGGCGACCGAGCTATCAGCAGTGGTGGACACACGACCCGCTCCGCACCACCCCGATGGTACGTATATCGCGGCGCTCTACGCCGACGTAGCACAATTACTGAGCGCTATAGCCAGTGTCGGGCGAAGCTTGGTTGAGCCTGTTGCGCCGCACGTTCCTGCACCACAGACGCCCGCGCCCGCACGCCGCCGCCAGGCGCGGGGCGATGGCAGCAAGGAAGCCCGATGACGACCGCACTTCCACGCAGCGCTGAGCCACGCACCGTGTTAGCCATTCGCCCGAGTGCTACGTTTGTTGAAACCTCCGCCGTGCAGGCGCTGGCCGAGCGGGCAATGGCCTATCTTCAAGCTGGCTACCCAATGCATTTTCGTGGCCCGGCTGGCACCGGCAAAACGACCCTCGCCATGCATGTCGCCGCGCGACTAGAGCGCCCAGTGATGCTCATGGTTGGCGACGAAGAACTGTCGACTTCCGATTTAGTTGGTGGTCAGAATGGCTACCGCTACCGCCGCGTGGAGGATCGCTTCATCCATTCGGTACTCAAATACGAAGAAGATGCGGTGCAACGCTGGGTAGATAACCGCCTGACCGTAGCCTGCCGCCAAGGCTTTACGCTGGTCTATGACGAATTCACGCGCTCGCGGCCCGAAGCGAACAATGTGCTGCTGACGGTACTCGAAGAAGGCGTGCTGGTGCTGCCCCGTGGCGGTCAGCAGGAATCATACATAAAGGTTCACCCCGAGTTTCGCGTGATCTTCACCAGTAACCCACAAGAGTACGCCGGTGTTCATGCCGCACAGGATGCGTTGAGCGACCGGCTGGTGACAATCGACCTCGATTACTACGACCGTGCAACCGAGATCGAGATTGTCGCCACTCAGTCCGGAATGGCTGTCGAGCAGGCTGCCAATGTCGCCGACATTGTGCGCGATTTCCGCGACGCGCAGTGCTACGACCAGACCCCGACGCTGCGCGCCAGCATCATGATCGCCCGCGTTTCCGCACAGCAGGGCTACACGCCGGCCCGCCACGACACGCGCTTTGTGCAGGTTTGCTTGGATGTGCTGGAGTCGAAGACCGCCGCCAGCAGTGCCAACCGTGAGCGCCGCGCCCAACAGCGCGAGCTGCTGCTTTCAATTATCACCAGCCATTCTGGACGGTAGCGGCAACCTGTTCGCTGTTTCTGTAGCTCTGAAGGAAAGGCCGTGTGATGATCAAACGACGTGGATTGCGCGATATCGCGACTGGGCAGCGTGCGCAGCGCCGGGGGTTGCCGCAAAGCCGCCAACAGGCGATCAGCGATCTCGCGCGGCTGGAACAAGAAAAGACCAGGCTTCAGCGTGAGTTGGAGATTTGGCAGGCGAATCAACAGCGTACCGAGCAGCGCCTGGCGCTGGTCGATGCGCGGCTGGCACAGTTGCAGCCAGTGCTTGGTTTACACGCCGCCCCACCCGCGCAACCAGCCCCGCCAGAGCGCTTGGACGCAGCTGGTTGGGGAACATTCGCGCTAGAATATTAAGGAGTACGCTATGGCACCGCGCCGAAATATACCGCCCAGCACCGCCGAACAAGGCTTCGGTGGGTTGCTCAAAGGACTGGGTGAGTTGGTCGAGCGAATCAGCGCGCTTTCCGAGCAGGATGGGATCAATCAGAACGGCTCATTCACGATCAAGGGCTTGGGCGAACGCGCGCAAGGTGTGTATGGAGTTTCGATCCGCAGTGGCATTGGCGGCGTCCCGCAGGTCGAGCATTTTGGCAACCTGCGCGCAACCGCCACTGGGCCAGAGGTCGCCGAGGCGCGTGAGCCGCTCCTGGATCTATTCGACGAGGATGGCGAGTTGGTCGTTGTAGTCGAGCTGCCTGGCGTGGACGAAGCCGACATTCGCGTGACGCTACGTGGTGCTGTGCTGGCGCTTGAAACAATCGGCGCGCGGCGCTTCAGCCGCGAACTCGCGCTGCCTGGCGAGGTCGAGCAGGTGTTTGTGCAACAATACCACAATGGCATCCTGGAAATTCGGCTGCGCAAGGTGGCATCATGACAGCGGGAACGTATGTGTACTGCATTATGCGCAGCGCAGAGCCACGCATCTTTACCACCGCTGGCATTGGCGGGCGCGGCGACGCTGTGTACACCGTGCATTATGATGACCTGGCGGCGGTGGTCAGCGATTCACCAGAGCAGGAGTATGAACACACCCGCCGCCATATGCTCTGCCACGCTGCGGTACTGGATGAAGTAATGCGGGCCGCGCCCATCCTGCCGGTGCGCTTTGGCACGATTGCCTCCAGCCCTGAAAAGATCAAGCGCAACGTGCTTACGCCGCGCTACAAAGAGCTGGACACCCTACTCCACCAGTTCGAAGATCGGATCGAGCTAGGGCTGAAGGTGCTGTGGCGCGAGGATCAGGTGATGCAGGAGATCGTCGCCTCCAGCGCGCCGATTCGTGAGTTGCACACCAAGGTGTCCAGCCGCCCCGCCGCCGAAACCTACTACGCGCGCATTCAGCTTGGCCAGCTTGTCGAGGCCGAGATGCAGCGCCGCCGTGCAGCTGACGCCGAGTATATTTTGGAGCATTTGCGCCCGCTGGCCAAAGAAACGCGGCAGAATGCAGCTATCACCGAGCGCATGGTGTTGAACGTGGCCTTCTTGATCGAGCGCGCGGCGGAGTCGGCCTTCGACGCCATTATCCAGCAGCTCGACGCCGAGATGGGGCAGCGCATGATCTTCAAGTATGTGGGCAATGTTCCACCGTATAATTTTGTTAATGTGACAATTTAGGAACGTAAAAATGGGCCTCCTAATAAAACTTTTGCTGCTGCCGATTACCGCGCCGTTGGATGGCGTGTTGTGGTTGGCAGAAACGATCAATGATCAGGCCGAGCAGGAGCTGTACAACGAGCCTGCGGTGCGCGGCCAGATGGTCGAGCTAGAATTACGATTGGAGATGGGCGAGATCAGCGAGGAAGAGTATCAGATCGGCGAGGATGCCTTGCTCGTGCAGCTGCGCACCATCCGCGCGTGGCAAGCCGCCCGCATATAAGCACCCATGTGCCACACAATATAGAAAGTACCAGCATGAACAGCATTGAGATTGTACAACGCACGAAGTCACAAATTAGCGAGCTGACCGGCTTCAAGACCGATACGGTTTCAGGCATTCGACGCAACGAGCAGGGCTGGACCGTCACAATCGAGATGGTCGAGATGAAGCGCATCCCCGACACCAGCGATGTGATTGGCACCTATGAGGTTACGCTCGACGGAGCCGGCGATATCGCAACCTACGAGCGCACTGGCCGCTACCATCGTGGCCAGGTATAGCTCAATAACAAGCGCGAATAGCAGCGCAGGAGACACGAATGTCTAATAACATGCAGCACTCGGTTCAAGGGGCGAATCTCGCCGACATCCTCGAGCGGGTGCTGGACAAAGGCATTGTCATCGCGGGCGACATCACGATTTCGCTTGTGCAGGTGGAATTGCTGAGCATCAAAGTGCGGTTGCTGATCGCCTCGGTAGATAAGGCGCGCGAGATGGGCATCAACTGGTGGGAAAGCGACCCATTTCTTTCGACCCGTACGCACCAGATCGAAGAAGAAAACCGGCTGCTGCGCGAACGGCTTGACTTGCTGGAGCGCCGCCTGGAGCTTGCACCCGCCCTGATCACGACGAGCGAACAGCATGAAGCCGCTTGAGCCCTCCACGCTAACGCTGCGTGTAACCGAAGCACTGCCACGCGATGTCGGGCGCGGGATCGTGCGGCTTGACCCGCACGACGCGCGGCGGCTGGGTATCGGTGTCGGCGATGTTGTCGAGATCGCCGGCAAGCGAGCGACGATTGCGCGCGTGATGCCAACTCACGCCGAGCAGCGCAACCAGCAGATCATCCAGATGGATGGGATGCAGCGCACAAACAGCGGCGTTGCGCTCGATGAGCGCGTTCTCGTGCAGCCGGCTGTAGTGCGGGCGGCCCACACTTTGCGGTTGGCTGCAACTGAGGAACTGCGCTTCACCAGCGCCCACGCGCCGGCGTTGGCACGCCTGCTGGACGGTATCCCGGTGCTGACGGGCGACCTGGTGCGGGTGAACATGTTCGGCAGCCGTGCATATACCTTTCGCGTTGTGGAAACGGTACCAGTTGGTGCGGTGCTGATCGAGCAGGCAACCACGATCCAATTTGCGCCCACCGAGGCAGCGCAAGGGCGCGCGGGCGTGACGTATGAGGACATTGGCGGGCTGCGGCGCGAGCTACGCCGCATCCGCGAGATGATCGAACTGCCATTGCGCTACCCACAGGTGTTCGAGCGGCTGGGCATCACGCCGCCGCGTGGCGTGTTGCTGTACGGCCCACCTGGCTGCGGCAAAACTCAGATCGCTCGCGCAGTCGCCCGCGAAACCAGCGCGCATTTCCTGGCGATCAATGGGCCAGAGATTATCGACAAGTTCTATGGCGCATCCGAGGCGCAGCTTCGCAGTATCTTCGAGGAAGCGCGCCGCAAAGCTCCAGCAATTATCTTTATCGACGAGATCGACGCGATCGCACCGCGCCGCGAGGCCTTGAGCGGCGAGAAGCAGGTCGAGCGGCGTGTTGTGGCGCAGCTCCTGGCGCTGATGGATGGGTTGGAGCAGCGTGGCGATGTGATCGTGATCGCCGCGACCAATATTCCCGATGCGCTCGACCCGGCGTTGCGCCGGCCAGGGCGCTTTGATCGTGAAATCAGCATTGGTGTGCCCGATCACGCTGGGCGGCGCGAAATTCTGGAAATCCACACGCGCGGAATGCCCTTGGCTCATGATGTCGACCTGGGGCAGCTGGCGGCGCGGGCGCACGGCTTTGTCGGCGCAGATCTGGCGGCGCTGTGCCGTGAGGCAGCAATGGGCGCGCTGCGGCGGTTGATCCCAGAGATCGACTTTGCCCAGGCACACATTCCCGACGAGCGGCTGCTGGCGCTGAAGGTTTCGGCGGATGATTTCGCCGAGGCGCGCGCGAGCATCGAGCCATCGGCCCTACGCGAGATCGTAACCGACGTGCCGGATGTTGGCTGGGACGATGTGGGTGGGCTGGCCAAGGTGCAGCAACTGTTGACTGAAACCGTTGAATGGCCGCTACGCCACCCACACATGTTTAGCCACGCTGGGATACGCCCGCCTGCTGGCATCCTGCTGCACGGCCCACCCGGCACCGGCAAAACGCTATTGGCGAAGGCGCTGGCCCACCAAAGTGAAGCCAACTTCATTTCGGTGAAGGGGCCGCAATTGCTCAGCCAGTGGGTGGGTGAATCCGAGCGCGGCGTGCGCGAAATCTTTCGCAAGGCGCGGCAGGTTGCGCCGTGTATTCTGTTCTTCGACGAGATTGACGCACTGGCACCGCCACGCGGCGGCACCGACCAGGTTGCCGAACGGATTGTCGGACAACTTTTGACCGAACTCGATGGCATCGAAGGGCTGAAGGGCGTGATCGTGCTAGCGGCGACCAACCGCCTCGACCGGATCGACCCAGCGCTGCTACGCCCGGGGCGCTTTGATTTTCTGGTCGAGCTACCACCGCCCGATGCCGCAGGCCGCCTTGAAATCCTGCGCGTTCATACGCGGCGGATGCCGTTGAGCGCGGATGTCGATCTCGCGGTACTGGCCGAGGCGACCGACGGCTGCGCGGGGGCCGATATCGCTGGAATTTGTCGCAGTGCGGCACTGGCGGCCATCCGCGAACAGCTTCGCATGCGTGCGCCCCATACCGCTCTGTATTCCGAGGAACCAAATGATAACAATTTCCAGATTGGAAAGCACCATTTCGACCGAGCACTCGACGAATGGGCTGTACGTTTACGCCATCATCTCCACCAGCGACCACCTGGTTCTTGAGCTGCCAGGAGTTGCCGGCGAAGATGTGTACACAGTCAACCACGGCGCGCTGGCGGCATTCGTCAGCCCAGCCGAGCGTTCCACCTTTCTTCAGCTCGATCGCATAACTGCGCTTGAACACCTGCACGCGCACCAGCAAGTGATCGAAAACGTACAACGCGATTTCGCTGTGCTGCCTGTCAAATTTGGCACAGTTCTGGCCGGTGAGTCGCAGGTCGAGCGTCTGTTGGAGCAGCATGCAGGGCGCTTCGGCACTGCGCTCGAGCGGCTGGGGGCGCGCCAGCAGGTCGAGGTTGTGGTTCTGTGGGATCCAATGTTGGTGTTTCAACAGCTCGCCGCCACGCCGGAGATCGCCATGCTGAAAGCGCACGCCGCGCAACCGCACGAAGACACGATCGCCGCGCGAGCTGGGCTAGGGCAGGTTGTCAAGGCAGCGTTCGACCGGCGGCGCTTGGCGTTGAGCGAACAGTTGCTCGCGCCGCTGCGTGCGCTGACGCCACGGGTGATCAGCAATTCGCTGATGGACGACCGGATGGTACTGAATGTGGCGCTGCTGCTCGATGCCGCTGAACGAGACGCGCTCGACCACTGCCTTGACGCGCTCGACGAACGTTTCAGCGGCGAGGACGGCGGCGTGCCGCTGCATTTTCGCTGTGTTGGACCGCTGCCACCCTACAGCTTCGCCAGCGTTGAAATACAATTGCCCGATGCCAGCCAAATCGACGCGGCTCGGCAGCTGCTCGACCTGCCGCTGGCGACAACCGCCGCCGCGATTCGCCAGCGTTATCGGGCACTCGCGGGACGGCTGCACCCCGACCACAACCCGCACGATCCCGACGCCGCCATACGCATGGCCGCTCTGGCCGAGGCCGCGCAACTCCTTGGTATGTACACACAGCACAGCAGCAGCGAGGCGATAGACCTGTGTTGGGATGCCGTAGCCAACACACTGCTAGTCGATCTCGTCGTGGCGGAGTGCCTGTGAACACCCTGCTTGCTCGGCCTACCGGCGTAGGCGATGCAGGGGTAGACGGGCAGGCGATCTATGTCTATGCAGTCGTCCGTCGGAGCGCGGATACGCCGCCCGCCCTGCCGGCAAGCACTGTGGCGATTGGCTATCGCGATTTGCTGGCGGTGACGCGCCGAGTGCCGCTGGCGCAGTTCAGCACGGCAGCGCTGCCCGAGTACCTGCACGATCCAGCTTGGGTGCAGGCGTTGGCGCTGGAACACCAGACCACGCTCGCCAGATTGGCGCACGATTATGCCACGCTACCGTGCGCCTTCTGCACGGTGTACCACCACGCCGAGCGCGTACAGCACATGCTGGCAGCGCAGTACGATGCGCTAGACGCGGCATTGCGGCGTGTGGCAGGCGCGACTGAGTGGGGCGTCAAGCTGTTCTACGATCAGCACGCGCTGGCGAAGTGGCTGGCAGATGATGCGGAATTCTTCGCGCCACAACGCGCGGCGATCGCGCGGGCCAGCAGTGGGGCCGCCTACCTGTTGCAGAAGCGGCTGGCTCAAAGCGCCGACCAGCGCGCCGCCGCCTTTGGCACAGAATATGCGCTGACCTGCCATGCCGAGCTTGCAGCAATGGCGCGTGCCGCGACCAGCAGCCCGCCTATGCCGCGCTCCGACCACCCGGCGGAGATCATCCTGCACGCGGCGTATCTCGTGGATGACCAGCGCCATGCGCAGTTTATGAACACACTCGCCTCGCTTCAGGCGGCAAGTGCGTCACGCGGTGTACAAATTGCGCTGGCCGGGCCCTGGCCGCCATATAGCTTTGCAACCCTCGACACAAAGGACCCCGTATGAATGAGCAATGGAACAAGCAGGATATGAGCCTGCTGGAACTCCTCGACCGGGCGCTCAACAAGGGTGTCGTGCTTTGGGGCGATCTAACCATCTCGGTTGCCGATGTCGATCTGCTCTACCTTGGGTTGCGTGTGCTGTTAACCTCGGTGGAAACGGCCGAACGCACTAATATGCTCGCCCCACGCGAGCCAAGCGTATCATAGTGCTGTATCTCTACGCTATCATCCACGCTGATGCGCCGCTGCCCATGCTACGTGGGCTCGACGGCGTGGTACCATTTGCGCTACCCTGTGGTGCGCTGGCTGCAGTGGTAAGTGTTCATCCTGGTGCGGCACCGCAGCCGACAGCGGAATACCTGTGGCAGCACGAGGCAGTGATCGAGGCACTGATGGACGACCGTGCGACGCTGCCGGCGCGCTTCGGCACACTTCTGCCAGATCATGCGGCGGTCTGCGGTGCGTTGTATAGCCATGCGGCGGAACTCGAGGCCGATCTTGTGCGCGTTGGCGGGCGTGTCGAACTGGGCGTGCGGGTGTTAATGAGTAATCCGGAGCGAGCTGACGCAGCGCGCGGCGCGGGCAGCGAGCAGCCGCACCAGGGTGATAACGCAGCGAGCGCGGGACGTAATTATATGTTGGTGCGGCTGGCCGAGGAGCAGCGCACGCAAACGCAGCGCCAGCACGCGCGCGCGCTGGCCGAGGAGTTGCACGCGGCGCTGGCCGTGGGCGCGGACGAAAGCGTGTGTCGCGTGTTAGTCACCGAGCAGATGATCCTCGCTGGGGCCTACTTGGTCGAGCGAGCGGCAGTTGCCGGCTTTCAGCGGCGCTGTGCTGCGCTCGGCACGGCCTACCCGGCGCTGCAACTCCTTGGCACTGGCCCCTGGCCGCCATACCATTTTGTTTCCACTGGCGCTGCTAGCGAGCGCGCCCAATCATTGATCGCCGAGGTCGCGAATGAACGTATCTAACACCGAAACGCCCAACGGGCCTTCCCGGCTGCTCCACACGCCCGACAACTTAGATGCCTTTGCCGCCGAGATCGAGCGTGCGAGCGCCGGGCTACCTCAGCGTATCGCCATCGACCCCGAGCAGGTCGAGCGCGGGCTGTCGCGGCTGGTGCTAGCGCTGATTGAGCTGCTGCGCCAGCTGCTCGAACGGCAGGCGCTACGGCGCATGGAGGGCGGCTCGCTCAACGACGAAGAGATCGAGCGGTTGGGGCAAACGTTTATGAAGCTCGCAACACGTATGGACGAGCTCAAGCAGACATTTGGATTAAGCGATGCCGATCTCAATCTCGACCTCGGTCCGCTAGGTCGGCTGCTCGAATAACTCCTCACCTCTGCGACAAAGGACGACGATGATTCTTGAGCAACTCAAGCAAGCCACCCGTGCGGCCCACATGCGGCTCCAAGCGCATCCGCGTGTCATCCAGTTGAGCACCCCGCAGCTTTCCCTTGCGGAATATACTGCCTTTCTTGCAACAATGGCTGGCTTCTACCAGCCGATGGAACAACAACTCGCGCGCTTTACGCATGAATGGGCGCAGATTGGGTTAGACTTTGAGCAACGCTGCAAAACCTCGCTGCTGCGGCACGATCTCGTGGCGCTTGGATATGCGAATGATGGCATGACGGAGCCGCCGACATGCGCCGACCTGCCGACACTTGACGACTTTCCACAGGCCCTTGGCTGTATGTATGTGCTGGAAGGTGCCACGTTAGGCGGGCAACTCATCACCCGACAGATGGCAGCACACTTTGGCCTAACAGCAGAAAGTGGCACAGCATTTTACGGAAGCTACGGCCCGGCGGTCGGCTCTATGTGGAAAGCTTTTTGCATGCAGGTCAATGCATATGCTGCGACATGCGCCAGCGATGACGCGATCATCGGTATGGCGAATGACACCTTCGACGCTTTGGAGCAATGGTTAGCAGCAGCGGATCAGTCTGTGAACCGCAAACACCGAATGCTCGTCGCATGAATGATCGGCCACCGCCGCGCCAGAGCAAAGCCGCCGCCTTTAGGCGTGCGGTTGTTTACAGTCCAATCTTGCTGGCCGAGTTGTTGCGAAAGAGATTGCCCCGGCGCATGTATCGCCGCACGGTCGCCGAGGACGTGTGGCCAGTCTGCTCCATGATACGGTACTCCGGCTCACCTGCCGCAGCGGCAGCGGTCACGAAGCCGGCGCGTAGACTGTGACCACTGAACTGCTGCGCATCAAGGCCAGCTGCCCGCGCCGCACGCTTGATAATGCGTGCGACCTCGCCATCCTCCAGCCGCTTCGCTTGCAGCACACCCCGGCGTGAGAACGAGCGGAAGATCGGCCCCTCGGTGATATGTCCAGCATCAAGCCAGGCGTGCAGGGTGCGTACCGGGCAGGTATCAGGGTTCGACCCGTATGGTAATCCTTTGAGATAGCCCGCGCCCTCCTGGTCGGTCTTCGACTGCCGCAGGTTGATGGCGAGACCATCATTTGTAAAGGTTATGTCACGCACGTCAAGGCTGACCAACTCACTCCGTCGAAACGCGCCCACGAACCCAATCAGCAGCAGCGCCTTATCGCGCAGCGAACTCGGCTTATCCGGCAGCGCCTCGATCATGGCCCGCACGATCTCGGTCACAGCGGCGGCCTTCTGGGTTGGGGCCACCTTCAGCGATCGGCGAATACCGCGCAGGGCCTGCTCGACCTCGACTGTGTCGGTGGGCGAAGGGTGATGCGCGAAACGGTGCGCTTGCTTGATGCTCGCACACCGTCGCTCGATCGTACTGGGCTTCCGCCCGAGCTGGGCCAAGTGCGAGAGGTAGAGGATCACCGTGTGGGGGATTGCCGGGAGTGGTTCGCGCTGATGCTTGGCGCACCACGCGGTGAAGTCGGCCCAATCGGACTGATAGGCTTTGATCGTGTTTGGCGCTAACGATTCAGCGATATAGGCCTGGGCTGCCGCTGTAGTACGTTGAAGCTCCGCGCGATCTGCCGGGTCAGCGGGAACGAGCTGGCCAGCAGGCTGCGTTTGTTGACTATTCAAGATCACCTCGCAGCGTCGGTTTTTCTTACATGCACGATAAACTCTATTATCGTGCATATCAAACGCGGCGTCAACACGGTGGTTTGTATAAGGGCTCCCGGTAGAAATGGAACAGAAAATACAAATACGCGAGAGCGTGTAGCGCCTACTCTTCGCTAGGCAGACTGATCCGTTCAGCTGTGCGTAACGGTCGCCACTCGCCCCGGGCGATCGGCTCATGGAGCGCGAAGGTGTAGCGCCCTAGCACGTTAAGGTGTGCTGACCTGAGTGGCGCCAGTCGTGCCACGTCGGCATCGTTCACTGGCTGCCCGGTTTGGCCGATGTGCTCCAGTGCTCGCGCCATATACATCGTGTTCCACACGATGATCGCGTTCACCACCAGCCCCAGTGCGTGCAACTGGTCCTCTTGCCCCTCGCGATAGCGCTGTCGCAGCTCCCCCCGCTGCCCATAGAACACCGCCCGTGCTAAGCGGTGCCGCCCCTCGCCGCGGTTGAGCTGGGTCAAGATCCGCCGGCGGTACGCCTCGTCGTTGAGGTAGTTCAGCAGGTACAGCGTTTTGATGATCCGCCCCAACTCTTGCAGCGCCCGCGCCAGCTTCGTCGGGCGATCGCCGCGCTGAAGCGTCCGCATCAGCCCCTCCACCTGGCATGCTCCCATTGTCAGCGAACCCGCGATCCGGAGCAGGTCGTCCCAATGCTCAACTATCAGCTGTGGTTGGATGCGATTGACTGCCAGGGCGTTGAGCGGACCGTAGTCGGCTGTGCGATCGATGCGCCACCTCAGCGCTTGCCACGAGGGTACGGTCGCCACGATCTCCGTCGACACACTGCGTGCGGCGCTTGCGCGTCGCGATGGCCGGAGCGCGGCAAGTCGAGCGCGTACGGCTGCGGCCCTGAACAGCTTTCTAACGTGGGCGGTCCGCCACGACCTGCTGGTGGCGAATCCGCTCGTGAAGCTGGACCGGGTGCAGGTGCCCGAGCCAGCACCGCGGGGGGTGACACGGGCTGCGATTGACGCGATCTTGGCGACGATCCCCCGCGACCAACTCCGCGACCAACTGCTGTTTCGGATGCTCGCAGAGACCGGGCTGCGCATCAGCGAGGCCCTACAGCTCGAGGTTGACGATCTCGATCTGACGCCGGACGATGAGCACCTACACGTGCTTGGCAAGCGAGGCCAGCGCCGCACCGTGCTGCTGGACGCCCCGCAACTCGTGCGACTGCTGCGACGCTACCTCAAGGCGATGCAGGCGCGCCACGGCCCGCTCTTTCGGCCGCTCAAGAATGGCGATGGGCTGCTGCTGCAGTATCAGACGCTGCAGGAACGTTGGGCGAGATACTGCGCGACTGCAGGGGTCGTGTGTACGCTACACCAGCTGCGGCACAGCCACGCGACGGCACTGGTACAAGCGGGGGTGAGCTTAGCAACGATTCGTAAGCGCCTCGGTCACAAGCACATCCAGACGACGCTGCGCTATGCGGAGCAGAGCGATACGGCAGCCGACGCAGAGTTGCGGGCACGTCGGCGACACCAGCGCTGAGGGCCGTGACAAAGGGCGTCAACCACGACCATGAGGGCGCCTCCCCTGGTGCTGCACAAGCGCCGGTGCCATATGCGGAGCAGCATGTGAGAATCAGCCACGTGCTCTGCCGGTGAAGGAACTTCGAGGGCTACACAACGTACACGGTCTCGCTTATTGGTATTTTCTGTTCCGCTTCTACCGGAAGCCCTATAACCTCACGAAAAGCTACAGTACCTCCAGTTAGCCATATACCCGTCCTCACAAGTTGATAGTTTCTAAACACCACAGGAGTGGCTCTGCTGAAATAAAACGACAGGTACGCCCTATTGTTAGTAGCGCGGCGAGTTTTTCAGCGCACACTAATAACAAAATGTTTATATTTCTCAGCGTTAGAAGCGTCAAAAAGGGCATTACAAAGCCATCTGCTGAACAAACTGTAATTGTATTTCAGCCACAATAAACGATAATATGAGAGAGATTTGAAGGTGAGTCCCGCTACAGTTGCACCTCATCCCCAACAAATCATCAACATTTCTATAACGCACGCATGATACTCATTGTAAAAGCGCATTGGCAGCGATAACGGCAAGAGGGAGACAGTACATGACAGCTTCCGTGTTCGAGCGAAGGGTTCAGGCAAGGGACGATCTGACCTGGGTCGAGCAGTATCGTCCCCAGCGCTCCTTGCTTCGCAAACAAAGCTATCTCGTTTTCAAGCGGGTATTTGACATCACCGCTTGTGTCTTGGCCTTGCCGCTATTGGTGCCCGTGTTTGCGCTGATCGCGCTGCTGATCAAGCTTGAGTCGCCGGGCGGCCCAATCATGTTTACGCAGCAGCGTACTGGTAAAGGTGGCAAGCGCTTTGCTATCTATAAGTTTCGTACAATGGTGCCGAACGCCGAGGAAATAAAGAAGCAGCTCGCCCATCTCAACGAGCTGAAGTGGCCTGACTTCAAAATCACTAACGATCCACGTATCACGCGCGTTGGCAAGATTTTGCGCAAGACAAGCCTTGACGAGCTGCCCCAGCTTATCAATGTGCTGCGTGGCGAGATGAGCCTAGTTGGTCCGCGGCCTACGTCGTTCGCTGCTAGCACCTACATACTCTGGCAGACCCAGCGCCTCGATGTGATCCCAGGACTAACTGGGCTTTGGCAGATTTACGGGCGTGGCGAAAGCGAGTTCGATGCACGGCTTCGTCTTGATATCGCGTATATCAAGCATCGCTGCTTCGCGCTCGACATCGAGATTTTGTTCCGCACGGTTAGCTCAGTACTGGCTGGACGTGGAGCGCACTAGACAACAGCTTGACATCAACGCATGATACGGCGTTGAGCCATGGGTGAGTGCAACTACCGTATCTAGCGGCTACCACGGCTACTCCTAAGAACCGGCCTAACTCAGATGTCTTCTATCCCTTGGCCCCGATCATGAACGGCGAAGCAACCGTTTGTGATTGGGGCCTTCTTTACTGCCTTAGCCGATCTCAATGCTGCCGTATCGCTATGACTGACAGCCCGATGGACGCGTGGTTCCATTAGCACTGCTCTTCAGGCAGTCATTGACGAGCTTTTCCAGTGGGCTTTGTTGCCACGTATTCCAGAAGTCGGCGTGCATTGCGTACCACGGCAGTCCGCGCTGTTGACTGGTACCACCAAGTGTGAAGTTTCCACCAGTGAACGCTTTATCTTCGTAGACGACGCTTAGGCGTAGCTTGGGCAACTTGACTGGATGTGTCGACGGGCAGAGCATCCTCTCGCTGGAATAGGCCATGTGGCGACGATGATCCGATGAGTCGAGGTTGACACCGTCCCAGCAATCGGGAAATCGAATACTGAGTGAGAGAAACTCATCTGAATCGCACTGTGGCGGGCTAGTTCTGGCAAGCGGCAGGCCCTTGTCCTGGTTTGTTCGGTTGCGACAGAACCAGTCGATCACTCCTACTGGCTGAGGGCCTGTGGCGCGTGGGTCACCGGCAATGATGCGCAAGTTTCGTGGGAACGCCCGGAGCGTCGTCTTGGTACCGCTGTTATTGGCGTAGTAATATGCCTTGATCCGAAATGGTGAACGTAATACACCCCGCGAGTCATAGAGTGCTGGCGCCCAGTACCCAGCGGTGTCATTTAGGTTGTTGCAGCTCGTACCGCCTCTGGTGAGTGTCTCATAAGACGAGAACGCGTTGATGACTTTCGCCCCAGAGAATTGGTGCTCGTGGCTCGCGCCCGGCTGGTTTGGGAAAACGATTGGGTCATCACGAAGGCGTTGTCCCAGCGAGCAATGCACCTGAAAGAACGGCCCGTCGTTGGTCTTGTGAGTTGGTCCTGTCAGCAGTGGAGATTCGTTGTTCTGCTTTGCTGCATCTGGATGGTGATTGGCGTGGGCAGCATTAGCATCCGGCGTAAGGGTTGCTGCTGCTGTACCCCGGACATAGACAAGCAGCACAGCCATAACCACGAGCACTAGGGCGAGGCTGGGGACACGCCAGAACGAGGCCCGTTGAAATCGAACGGGAAAGCGCGTGAATTTCCTTTTGGGGGGCATTGAGTGAGCCTTTCTAGTAGAGCATTCAGAGTCTGCGTGAATAGCATGGGGGCATCCCACACTCGTGACTCTTGAGAATCATGCATCCTTAGCCAGACTCATCGGCGAGCTTTTTTGCCAAGGCCTAAGCCATCTCACCTTTATGGGGTGAAGTTGCCGTGGGTGACGGTAACGTAACGAACTACTTCCGTGGTTGTGACTGGCCGAAACTGCTGAAGCAGCCAATCCGCGTTGGAGTCGTCTATATGATTGCGTGCGACCTCAAGCCGTCCAACCTTGTAGCACATGCCGACATAATCTCTGTCGATGTGCTGGTAGAAAGGGAAGCGGCTCGGATACTGCTTGAACTCCGGCGATGCGGTGAACTACGCGCTGGTAGCGCTGGCCCTGATACATATCTTCCCATTGTTGTAGGCAATTTCGGCGGCAATGGTTCGCGGCTGCATGGGGAAGTTGGTGTAGTACAGCCCGGTTTCTCCGAACTTACGCCGCTCCTCGATTGGTGGCGTATCGCTTCATATCACCCGTAAACACCCTAGAGGAACGTGACGAAGCTCTGCTCGATCTCCCGCGTGGACGGTGGCGCGCTGCTGTGCAGCGCGGCCGCGAAAATTATGATCGAGAAGAAGCATGAGCTAGTGAGTGTAGGAGCAAAGACAGTAGTATGATGAGCAGGCCGTTAAGTACCATAACTTTGCGGGTGCAGTAAAACCATCCCCGTTCGCAACAAAAACGTGTTGCATGTCCTTGATTACTCCCTCTATGCAAACCTGTCTGTCCGCCGTTGCGTTCAACGAATATGAGTTCTCGTTGCACAACATTTTTACCACGTATTTACAACTCCCGTCTAGGAACATATGGTCATACCATGGTCGCACTTCTTCGCCCTATAGCTCAATATGTTTCTAGTCACGAATTACAGCTTATGACAGCGTATAGAATGTTGACAACATCTCAATAAATTGTGGCAGTTTGTCTCATATATGTGTGGAATAATGGCAATTCAGCTATAGCGCTGTGACTTTATGCGATTGTTTGCTGGTGACGTGTAATAGGCCGGGCGCATCTGCGCCCAGCCTATTACACGTCCCCGCGCTGAGATGCCGAGCGGTTAGGTATCTACCTTGAACAATGACAGCTCGTACTCACAGACGGCGTTTTGGGGCTATGTCGCTATGACAATCGCCTGTCCTGACTCACAAGCCGCATATGAATATTTCGTCACCTCATGATCACGTGCGGTTCAGGACTTCATCTTGATACCACCGCCAAAAAAACTCAAGTCCCTGCTCGATGTTCGTTTGCGGGTGATAGCCTAATAGTCGTTGTGCTTTGCTGGTATCTGCAAAGGTGATCGGCGGCTCGGTAGAGGGCGTTGGCACACTTTTGATGCGCGCGCGCGTGTTTGTGATCTGTTCAAGCAGTTCCACAAAGCGTTGCATCAGGACTGGCCGCTCGTTGCCAAGATTGATGATCTCGAATGGAAAGGCAGCATCGAGCGCTGCGGTTACGCCAGCGATGATGTCGTCGACATACGTATAGTCGCGGTAGAGATTCTCGCCTGCGTTGAACAGCGTGAACGGCTCGTTCCGTACCATCTTATCGACAAACAAGTATGGAGTCATGTCAGGACGCCCGCGTGGCCCGTACACTGTGAAGAAGCGCACGATGGTCGTGGGCATGCCATACAGATGGTGATAGGTGAACGCATGAACTTCGGCTGCTCGCTTGCTTGCCGCATACGGCGAGAGCGGGCGATCGGCGGGCAATGTTTCACTCCAGGGAGTCGGCGAGCTTCCGTATACCGACGAAGTTGATGCGAGTAGAAAGCATTCCACATCGTAGCGCCGCGCTAGCTCTAGCAGGTTGACGGTACCTGCCACATTGCTTTGAACGTAGAGCGGCGCGTGGTCGACCGAGAAGCGTGCGTTCGCCATACCGCCCAAGTGCGCTACCCGTTGCGGGCGATGCGTGGCGAACACGCGCTCCAAGGCTTCGCCATCGCGAAAATCAACCTGCGCGACTGTATATCCCGGCTGTTCGAGGGCCAAGGCAACGTTACGTCGTTTACGCGCTGGCGCATAGTAGTCATTGAAATTGTCGACACAGACCACTTCGTCTCCGCGGGCCAATAGCGCATCGACCAAATGGCTACCAATAAAGCCTGCCCCGCCTGTTACTATATAGCGCATCGTACTGCTTCCTTGTCTTTCGTATGAGAGCAAACCTATGATTCAGCTTCGTGCTGTGTCCTGGGTGGCGTACCTGGGTTCTCTGCTCTTGCTAGTTAGTTCAGGGCGAACCGGCGTGCCGCAGAGAGTATGACCAGCCTCTTTATGCGGCATCCATCCTGCGCACACGAAAACCCGAGCAGCCGGTCGAATTCGTCCGGCTGGGCGGGCTGAACGAGTTCGACGGCGGCATTGTCGCTTCAAACAGAAGGGGGGGCACTAGCCTCCTGAAGATCGAGAATCTTGTCGTCGAGATGTACGTCTTCGTGCTTAATGGCGTTCTGGCTTTGAAGCCGTTGATCGGCCACGTTCAACAACTCCTCAAACGTAAGCGCCTGTTGTGGAAACGCTGCATAGCTATAGTTGACAGTTACGCCTAGCCGCTCCTCGACAAGCTTCACGATGCGCTCGCCGACCTTTGTCGCCTCGCCTTCGCCAACTTCTGGTGCGAGTAGAATAAGCCGCCCAGGCTTGTGATCCTCGAAAATAATATCGGTGCGTCGCATGTACCGTGAAAACGTCTTGGCTGTCATCGAGAGCACATACCGCTGCATCATCGAGCGCTGCACTTCTTGAACGAGCCGATGCATTGTCATGTTTAATGACGAAGTATCAGTTTGGAAAACGATAACGCTCAATGGCCGCTCGGTTCGCCTGCTGCGATTTATTTCGATGTCTACAAGTTCTTGCGCGTCGTTGATCTTTTGGAGATGCCGCCCTTTATCTGAGAACGTAATCATCTCAATTGCATCACGAAACTCTTCCAACGCCTGTCGTACCCGGTAGCTTAACAGGAATACCGTCGCTAGCATGAACGCTCCGGTCAGCGTGAGATAGGTGTAAACACCGCCAAGTATGGGACCTGGACTCAGTAGCAAGGCACCAGCATACAATATGGATAGAACCAGGACAAGGAGTGGCAGCGGCCGCTTCAACGGAAGTGGTATAAGTGGTAATAATGCTGCCAGCAGGCCCACAACATATGTGCCAGACGCCAGATTAATGGTACCGATGTCGGTGATATCAACACGTTCAATATTGAAGAAAAATGCCAACCACGTAAGAAGTGCTATGATACGCCAGTGCAAAGTAACCACAGTTATCCTCCAGATGCATATGCCAGTGCTGTGTACGATCGTAAAGAGGAATCTAGCGAAAAGGATACGCCACGCTGAAGCTCTCAGGCGGGTGTTTGTGATCTTTAATCTTGAACATTGTAGCGCGCGCAAGCTATTTCAACGCCGCGTAACATAGATAAATTCGCTCCAAACGGCGATATCATCTACACGAGAAGGCATACGACCACGTTGTTTCTGAGCAAAATTCGCCACTTACGGCGATCTTTACAGCTACATAGCGGAAGTGCCCTGCCGCCAATACATACACCTAATTGTAGTAAGATATGATGACTGTATAGTGAATATGGAATAGTGGTTCGAATTACAAATTTGTCAGGTGCGTTGGTGGACACTCACCCAAAATTTAGCAGGAACGCTTCAATCCGTGCTCGCCGCAGAACCCATAATGGTCCAATAGTGACAGCAATCGTGTGGTGATAAATTAGGAGCATCGACCGTTGCCCCGAGCAGCCCAACTCGGGCATTGATCGCGCGGGTCGACATGCCGCCCGCGACGAGCTGCCCTCCACGGCGGCTCGCGCGGAGAAGCGGCCCCGTGTTAATGCCATTCTGCGCGAGATACATCATCGCAGTGAGCAACGTATCTGCGGTCAATTGGTGCATGCGCGGTGCGGCGATTCTTTGCCGAAAGAAAATGAGCCGTTCATGCTCCAGGTCGATAGCGTTGCGCTGGAGTGCAGCCACCTCGCTGACGCGCAGGCCGTGATCGAGCAGCAGACACATCAGCAGTGCATCGCGCCAACCTTGAGGCGATTCTCCCGACCTGCTTTTCAAGCGGCCCGCTTGCGCGTGGGTCAGGGTGAGCGCGGTTGCTTTCTTTTCTCCGCGGCGCGTCACTATACGCTCTGCATCCAGAAATCGCCCCTCCCGTTCATTGTATGCACGGACGGTGGCAATCAAGCGCTCCGCCGCTGGATTCACTGCGCCCATGCTTGTCGCAAGTGCGCAGTAGCGCTTCACAGTTGTGAGGCGTACACCGATCGAGCCGATGGCATAGCCTTGTTGAAGTTGCCAGTGCACAAACTCTTCGACTATTCTGCTATTTACCGCTGTCCAGTGGTGTGGATCTGCTGCTAACTGCAGCGCACTGGTTGGAATGCCAATATTGTTAAGATAGACAGCAAATACCTTGAGATCGGCAGCCTGGCGTCGCCGGGTATTCGGCGCGATGCGTTGGTTGTAGGTTATGAACACATTCTCAGCGCTGGCATCGACCATTTGTACCGCGAGAACAAAAGAGCGATCGTGGTGTGATACTACATCGTTCATTGCTTATCCTGAACCTGGCGGCTGCGCCACCACGATAAGCCGAGCACCGCACCTAGAACAACGACCATTACGAAGAAAGACAGGATGATCGGCAGCAAAGGCGATGTTTGCTGGAGAGCCACCGCTTCCACGGTATGGTTGACTGGCGCTGGAGCGTCGGTTTCTGCCGATGGCGAATTGGCAGCGGCACTACCTAGTGCCGTTGTCTGGGCAGCAGGGCTGCTGAGCCGTGTGCCACCAAGAAAGACTTGATCGGTGATGACAATCGCAAAGTTACCAGAAAGGCTTTGTAGCATAGTCGGCGAAAGTAGTGCCGTGCTCGCCCAACTAATCCCTTCGTCTGTGTTGCCCAGCACCGCCAGCACCACCCGCCGCTCATTCCAGGGAGAAGCCAACAACTGGATACCCAACGGGACATAGTCTGTGCATCAATGTGCTAAGGCTACAGCCCTTGATCTACTACCGAAAGGCTTTATTGGGAACTACTGCTCTCACATTACGACCTACAGATACCCAAGCAATAGTACCCTGTAACCTCGTCAAAATCTAATTACAATTTGTTTAGCTACTGATTTTAATACTATCAGGACTTTCGCTTGCTACCAAAATTTACTCTTTTCTTAGCAGTTTTTTGCGCCGCAGCGCAAAAACTGCTAAGAAAAAAACAATTCCTTGCCCGCCGCAGGCGAAAAAGACTCTTTAAGCGAAAGTCCTGACTATGTTTGTTTACGGCGGATGCTGCCAAAAGACTTTCCTGATTTTCGCCACGTCTGGTACTACTACGATTTATGGACACAAGATGGTACGTGGGAACGGCTGAACGACGCTTTGTGCAAGCGTGTTCACGAGGCCGCTGATCGTGACCCCGAACCGTCGTTAGGAGTGATTGCTAGCCTATCTGTCAAAGCAATTGAAGCCAGTGGTGAACGTGGATATGATGGTGAAAAATAAGTTTCCGGTCGCAAACGCTCAATTCTGGTCGATACACTCGGTTTGCTGCTTGTGGTATTTGTCCACGCTGCAAATCTAGCAGATTATGAAGCGGCTGAAGACGTTCTCGGTACCGCAGAGCGAAATATGCACATTTGAAGAAGGTGATTGGTGATAGTGTCTACGGATGGAATGAGTTCACTGAGGCCGTGCGACGCCTGTTTCATTTTGTGCCTGAAATCGTGAGTTGCGACCGAAAACGAAAGGGCTGGTACGTTCTTCCCAAACGATGGATTGTCGAGCGCACTTTTGGTTGGTTCGGGCGGCTTCGCCTGCTCAACCGTGAATATGAGCGGCGAACTGCATCAAATGAGACGGATATCTATATTGCTTCTATCCAATTGATGCTTTCTCGTCTTAACCGTACTAAATCAACGTAAATTTTTAGACAACCTCTTAACAAATTGTCATTTTGACTGATGTCTATTTCAATTCTCTGTCATAGAGCGGTGTTAGAATGCTCCCAAAGCACGAAACAGCTTTCGTTTCTGAATATAAGGATTGAACGATGACCACACGCAAGGCATTTGTAACCGGCGGTGCAGGATTTGTTGGATCAGCACTTGTCCGCCAGTTATCCAATAACGGCTGGCAAGTGCGTGTCTACGACGCACTCAATCCCGGCAAGCAGGATTTTCTGCCTAAGAACGCCGCAAATATCGATCTCTGTGTTGGCAACATCCTTGATGAAACACATGTAGAACAGGCGATAAGTGAGTTCACGCCCGAGGTGGTGTTTCACTTGGCTGCTATCCACTACATCCCCTACTGCAACGCCCATCCACTAGAGACGATGCGGGTAAATGTCGAGGGTACCGAATCCGTGCTGCGCGCCTGCCGCGCTGCCAGCGTTCCACGTGTGGTCTTTGCTTCCACAGCTGCAGTCTACCCTGCTCACACCGGCCCGCTGCATGAATCGCTCACTGCCTCCCCACTCGATATCTATGGCTACACCAAGCTCTTTGGCGAGCAATTGGTTGAATGGCACCAGCAACAGACCAAATGCAGTGCGGTAATCGCTCGCCTTTTCAACGTCTATGGCCCTCGTGAGACCAGCCAGCACCTTATTCCTCAACTGCTTGAGCAGTTGGTGCAGGGTACCGAGGAGATTCTGGTTGGCAACATTGAGCCCAAGCGCGACTATGTTTATGTCGACGACATAGCGCGCGCGCTCTACGACCTAGCCGAAATGGCGCATGAGCACAGCGACCGGCTCTTTCGTGTCAATATCGGTACCGGTACTGAGTATTCTGTGCGCGAGGTGCTTGAGGCATTACAGCAGATCACCGATCGTCGGATCAACATTGTGCAAGACCCTGCTCGTGTACGGCCCAGCGACCGCCCTAATCTTTGCGCTGATGTTTCGACCCTACGAAGCCTTATTGGCTGGACACCTTCGACAGACTTCCACCAAGGTCTCACCGATCTGCTCGAGTGGACGGTGAACCGCAAGGCTGAACTCGTCGTCGCGTGAAGGATAGCTTGAACATCTAGCTCAGGGTGCAGTCTATTTTGGTCTAGCGGTACACCACAAAAACCCTGGACGCCAGCTTGCAGGAGTATTTTCGGCATGACAACTAACGGCCTCAACGTTCTGATACTCGGTCCCTATCCAGATGACCCCGATAAAATTGTTGGCGGTGTCATGTCGGTGAATTGGGCTCTCGCTAACACCCTTGTTCGCCACCACGAGATCAACAAGGTGACGATTGTTGTTTTCAACCGTGGTCGGCACGACCAAGCGTTAGTACGGCTCGGTGACAAGCTTGAGGTGCGGCACTTGGCGGTCCCCTTCCTCAGCGGCGATGTTATTATCCGCTCGTGGCAGTGTGTGGCGGCAGTGCGCCGAATCCTCACCGAGGTACAGCCTGATGTTGTGCACGGCCAAGGTATCGATCGACAGGGCGAGGTGGCGACACAACTGGGTCTGCCGTCGGTAGTGACCGTTCACGGCCTCGTCCACATCGAGGCGCGACTAGCTGCCAAAAGTCTGTTTGACAAGGTCAAGGTACTGCTTTTTGATGCTATGGTTCGGCGTTCATTACACAAGGCTAATGTCACAATCTCAATTTCTGATTACGATGCCCGCTCGCTAGAAGGGCTTGTCGGCGGCGAGCGGATTAGTATTCCGAACCCCATTGCTCCCGAGTTCTTCATGCCAGCACCTGACCTGCCCGCTGTCTCCAGGGTGTTGTTTGCTGGTGTAATGCGACCACGCAAGAACGTTTTAGGGCTTGTTAATGCCTTTGCAGAGCTGCGTCGTGGGATGCCTGACGCACGATTGGTTATTGCAGGCCCGACGCCTGAGCCGACTTATACGCAGCAGGTACGGGACCGGGTGCAAGAGTTGGCGCTTGGCGACGCGGTCGAGTTTCTCGGCCATGTGTCAAACGAGCAACTACTCACGGCAGTACGGGAGACAAGTGCATTGGCGCTCTTTTCGTATGAGGAGACCTCGCCGACTATTATCGCGCAAGCCCTCGCCGTCGGTCGCCCCGTTGTCGCCTCGCGTATTGGTGGTATTCCTGAGATGGTTATCGAAGGCGAAACTGGTTATATGGTGGCACCAGGTGATGAACACGCACTCGCTGCGCGTTTAGCCAATGTGCTGTGCAACCGAAATCATGCGCGTGAGATGGGGCAGCGCGGTCGCGCGCTGGCGTTTCAACGTTATGAACCCTCCGCTGTCGCTGAGCAGACAGTCCGGGCTTACCGCATCGCTATTGCCAGTGCGGCCGCCCGTCCTTCGGCCTAGTGGGCCACTTGTCACGCCCATCGCCATTCGTCGGCGGCGATGCGGCGTCAGGGAACCTCGGTATGGCACTGGCACCTGAATCTCCAAGCTCGTGGTGCCGCCCCATTGTCGTACTCTTTTCATGTGTCATCGGTTAGCGTCATCGAGTGCTCAACGTTTCAGCACGCATTGGCTCGACTCGATTATTGTTCTGCCACGACCCAGTAAGGGTGTGCAAGCAGTCTTTCTACCGTCAACTCATCCTAACGAGCACATCACCCCACTTAACCGCACCGACTTTCGAGAGATGAGCCGGTCGCCGTCGAGCCGCCTGCCGTTCTCGTATTGTGGAGGGGTTTACGCCCTAACTCCTAAATAGCTCCGCGATAGGACGGCGTTGCCTCTGCGCTATAGTCTCGTAGAGCACTTCGTACTGCCGAGTAATCGTTTCAATGCTAAAATCGACACGCACACGCGCGCGCGCCGCTTTACCAAAGGCAACCCTACACTGTGCATCGTTTACAAGTGTGAGCAGGGCGTTGGCAAGGGCGGAAACATCGCCGGGCGGCACAATCAGACCATTGCTAGACGTTTCGACCAACTCACGATTGCCGCCTACATCAGTAAGCACCACTGCACGAGCACTTGCCATGGCCTCAATCGCAGTTAATGGTAAGCCCTCCCAAAGCGATGAAAGCACGAAAATGTCCGTTTGTGCCAGAATGTCAGGAATATCTTTCCGTGGTCCAGTAAATGTTACCTTATTACTGATACCTAGCACCTGCGCCTGCGCCTTGAGTTCCCCTTCCAATCGACCTTGACCAACGATCATGAAACGAACCTCAGGACGCTGTTCCAGCACAATACGCGCCGTCTCCAGCAAATGATGCTGTGCCTTTTGAGGACTCAGGCGACCAATATTTGTGATAATGGGGCCGACACTGCCCTCCCGCTCTGGTGTACCCTCGGGGACTTGTAAGTACTGCTCCATTGGCACCGCATTATAGATCATGGCAATTGAATCGGCAGGTATTTGCCATTCTTGTATAAACATCTCGCGGATGCGATGTGATACAGCAACGAGATACGGCTTGCAAAGCTGTATCGTCAGTTGCTCCAGCCAGCGGCGATCAAACCGTTCCCGGTTGTAGTCCTGAGGTTCGTTCTGAAGTGTCGATATCACTGGGCGGCCCGTCATCTTGCCCACTATCCGCCCTACGATATCTGCGCTTGTAAGTTGTGTATGCACGATGTCAATGTTGTGTTCTCGAATATAGCGTGCAACATTTTGGAATGTACGGATGTCGTAGAATCGTTTGGCATTAACACTATAAAGCGGCACACCAATACGCTCGAAATCTGGTCGTAAGAAGTCGTTACGTATAACCTTCAGGCTACAAACATGAAATTCGAACCGACTTCGATCCATTCGCTCAACCATGCTAAGGATGAGGCGCTCAGCCCCTCCCACCGATAGCGAGTCACATAAGTGCAAAACCTTAAGACGTTGTTTCATTGATATAGCCTAAATAGCGTAGAAAGATGGGTTACTCACGGTGAACAAGTCTGTATTAAACAACCACTTGAGATTCCATCACTCTATCAGACACTGTTTGTTCGATATAAGGTGCCATGCGAGCCACAACATCGTCCCAAGTATACCCGTGTTGTACACTCTCATAAGCCCTGCGGCCCATTGCTTCGGCTCGCTCTGGGTTGCTGAGCATATCTATCAAGGCGTCGACCAAAGGCTTTACCTCGCCAGGTGGAACGAGAAGGCCAGTAACATCCTGCTCGATAACCTCGGGTATGCCGCTTTGTGAGGTTCCAATGCAAGGGGTTCCGTGGCCCATTGCTTCAAGATAGACGCTGCCCCAGGGTTCAAAAAGCGATGGCAATACAAAGACGGCCGCGCGTGTGTATAACTCTGCGAGCGCCTGACGATCTGTGACTCGACCTATCCATTCGACGCCTGCGGGCAATGTGGCAGGTTGCGGTGCGGTACCCACGATCAAGAGTCGGGCTTGTGGCAGACGCTGGCGAACATGCTCCCAAGCCTGGAGCAAGACCTGGCCACCTTTTCGTCGGAAGTCGTTGCCGACGAACAGTGCAACTTGCGAGTCATAACGCCTTCCATTGATCGACATTGCTATAATATTAGCTCCGGCACCTGCGCGGATGACCCGGTCGGGATTGCAGCCGTAATCGTCGATCAAAGATTTTCGCAGAAACTCCGTTCTAGGGAACAGAAACGTAGCGTGCTGATAAATCTCTCTCTCGATCCGCACCCATTCGTCGCGCTCCTTGATGTTGCGTAATGTAGCCCAGCCAGGGTAGTGCCGTTCGGAGAGAATATAAGTATTGTCGGTATGCAGCACATAGGGGCGTCGGTACGGATACAAGCCCGGTGCGGTAATTGCATGTATTTGGAAGATCAGGTCATATTTTCCGTCCCACTGTTGCAGTAATTGCTCGGCCACAGCTGAGCGTCGTTTCAAAGCCCACGTATTAACGTGGGTTCGTGTACGCCAGTAAGCGGTATTTAATGAGATGTGACGGAGACGATTGTAAAAAGTATCTGTCTTTGATAACGCTGGACGAACCACATCTACCATCTGAAATTTGCGGTCAAGTGCCCCATACATACCCGCGTTTTTTGCAGAAGGTCGTGATCGAAAGTCAACCACATCTTCCATAGTAAGCCCTAAAATACGAATTGGTTGTGACATGTTTATACCTCCGAGTGCATCATATAGATCGTATGTCAGTTACACATCTCAAAAATACGGTTGAGCAGGCACACGCAGCATGTTTTGTACTCATGCCTCTAATATCTACTTCACGTCCTCAGCCACTGCCTGCTCAATGTATGGTGCCATTCGTGCTACAACATCGTCCCATGTACTGCCTTGTTGCACACGTTGCTGCGCGGCTTTGCCCATTGCCTCGGCACGGCGCGCATCTCCAAGCAATTCAATTAGCGCATTGGCAAGGGGCACCGGCTCACCAGGCGGTACCAGCACCCCGGTTACACCATCATCGATAATCTCAGGCATTGCGCAGATCGTGCTGCCGATACACGCAAGGCCATAGCCCATTGCTTCAAAGAAGACGTGTCCCCAGGGCTCGAAGAGTGATGGCATGACAAAGAGCGTGGCGCGCTGATACAGCAGCGCCAACTGTTGGCGATCTTTAACTGAGCCAATCCAATGTACGCCGGGAAGCTGACGCCGCGGTCGCCTTGGCCCAACAATCCAGAGTTCGGCCTGGGGCAACTGACGATGCACCTGTTCCCATGCCCGGAGTAGTTCCATCCCGCCTTTTCGTTCGAAATCGAAACCGACGAACAGTGCGGTCTGCGTATCGTAGCGCTTGTCTACAAGCGAACCGGTGCCAAAATTGCTGCCTCCGCCCACGCGGATCACCCGCTCTGGGTCGCAACCATAATCCTCGATCATCGAGCGGCGCAGAAATTCACTGCGCGGAAAAAGGAAGGCCGCGTTTTGGTAGACCATTCGCTCGCGCCGGATCCACTCGTCGCGTTGCTGGCCACGCAAAGGAGCCCAGGGCGCATAGTGTCGTTCAGAAAGCATGTATGTATTGTCGGTATGCAGAACATACCGATACTTTCGTGGGTCAAGCCCCGGCGACAATAACGTATGGAGCTGCACAATTAGATCGTAACGGCCCGCATGTTGCCTCAACAACTGCTCGGCGTGAAAGCTGCGCCTGCGGAACGCCCAAGTGCTCACGCTGGAGCGCAAGCGCCAGTAGCTACGCTTCGGATGAGCCATCATTAAGCGGTTGAGATAGTACTCTGGCTTTGGTAGTGCAGGGCGAACAATATCGACGACCTGAAAACGGCGATCGAGCGCCGCATAAAGCCCAGCGCTTTTCGCCGAGGGCTGGCTGCGAAAATCGGCGACGCGCTCCAGGGTCAGGCCAAGAATACGAAGCTGGTGCGTGGTCATAGTGCTATCCTTCAGTATTTGACTATGGCTGACTGTTTGGGCCACAGCATCTGACGTAGCGTGTGGAAACTGCTCATGCATAGTTCGCGGTTCGTCAACCAGAGCATTGCTCCGTAGCAGACAATGCCTGCGAACGTGGCGACCACCAGCCCAGGAAGCTGCCACAGTGGCGGCGTATTTGCAACAATAAGCCAGACAGCCACGCCCATGCCGGCTGCGGCAAGTAATGCCGACCAGATTTGCTGCCAAATGCTTGCCAGTGAAACTTGTATAATGCGTCGCATGGTCAGACAATCAAGTGCCACGCTGAAGAGCGCCACGCCTACTTGTCCAAAGGCAACGCCCACAAAGCCGTACTGCACCGTGATTAGCACGGTGACAACTAACACACTTAGCTTGACAGCCATAAGCTTGGTGATGATGCTGGGTCGGCCAACCGCTTTAAGAATATGGCCACTATTAAAAGAGATGGTGCTGATACCCGCCCGCAACGCCAGCAACTGAAGCGCTGGAATCATCGCAAGCCATGCTGAATTAACATAGAACACACCAACAAACAAGGGTGCAACAGCACACACCCCAATACTGAGCGGCAGCGTTATGAGGACAACATAGCGCATTGTTGTCAGGAACCCTCGTTGAAGCGCCTCGATGCTGTGATTCATTTTCACATACGACGGAAACAACACACGGCCCGCCACAAAGCACACGTTGATGATAAGCAGATCTGTTATTCGAAATGCTTGCTGGTACAATCCTAGATCGGCGCTGCCCAGCAGACGACCAACAATGATGTAATCAGCGGTCGTCCAAATAACGGCAAGCAGTTCGACCCACAGGATTTGCAGCCCATACTTTAGCATCTGGCTGGCCAATATCCAATCCCAGATCAGGCGCGGTCGCCACGAACTTACGAGCCACAGCACAACTGTAATGGCAATCGAGCCCAGTACCTGGCCCCAAATCAAACTCCAAGCACCAAAGCCGAGCAATGCCAGTGCGATCGACGCAAAGCCCTTCACCAGACTACGGCTCAGGTCAGGTAGAATCTTTTGTCGAAACTTGAGCTCTTTGGTCAGCAGCGCCATTTGTGTTTGGCCAAATGAGTTAATCAGCAGTGTAAGCGCGAGCACCTGAACCATCGGCACCGATGCTGGCGAACTGAAAAACGCGCCAATAAGTGGTGCGCTGAGTGCTGCCAGCGTTGTGAGCACTACGCCCATCGCGATGCTTATAGCAAACGCGACGCTGGAAGCTCGCTCGATATTGTCGCGCTGATAAATTAGCGCCGCTGAGATGCCAAGATCGCCAATTGCTTCCAGATATTGGATGACCACCAGCGCAACTGCTACCTGGCCAAATTGTTCAGGGACAAGCAACGCCGCTAGAATAATGGTACTGACAAATGCCAGCAGCTTGCCACTACCAAACGAAAGATAATTCCAGAAAACACCTTGAACAGTCTTCTTACCGAGGCTCATGCGGTTGCCGTATCCAACGCTGGCGCATTCCCCACCGGAGCAGGTGCGGCAGGCTGTTCTGCAAGAGACTGCTTTGCTATAGCGGCGGTGATAATTGCCAGAGTTACCTGAAGCCAAAGATAGCGCGGGTACGAGCCGTGATAGAAGATTGCCGAAACCATGTAGCCAACAAAGCCTATTTGAAGTGCCACCGCCAGCTCGGCTAGCCGATGATCGCCTGTGCGTTTGAACAATCCTCGCGCAAACTGAAGCCGGGTCAGGGTCATATACATAATGCCGCAGAAGAGTAGCAAACCAATCGCGCCATGTTCAGCCGCAACCTCAAGATAGTAGTTGTGCGGATTCCGCTTTTCGTCTTTCAAGGAGCCGCCGTACTCGCGAATATAGGTCGGGTAGTGTTCGACAAAATTGCCGCCGCCAACGCCAACTACCGGATGATCGAGGAAGACATACGCGGCCATCAGCATCTCGATCGCACGCCCCTCGAACGAGTTATCCCGTTCGACCTCTTGTCCATTCTCCTCGTTCTGGACAAGAGCATCGAATGTTCCGATACGTGCCTGGAACTCTGGCGGGGCGACCTGCAGCAGCACAAGCAGCAGTGGCAGAAATAGAAGGAAGCGTGGATTAAGCCGGACGTGCAGGGTAAACAGGACTAACACGACGGCAAGCGCAATATAGATGCTGCGTGAAAAACTTAAGGCCACTCCGGCCATGCACACGACGGTGGCAAACGCCCCGCCAAAACGCCCGAGCCACGAGCGCGCCTGCGTTATTGCCCACAACCCCAATGGCACGAGCACCATAAGCTGCTGGCCAAAGGCTAATGGTTCTCCCATCGGCCCACCGGCGCGAGGCCGGTCAGATAAACCTTCAGCAATATGGGCAATTTTGACCCGAGCAAACCCGAAATAGTCGAGAT